>NZ_JBQKKM010000025.1:0-72206 GCF_052116745.1 Niallia sp. Sow4_A1
CTACCTTTTTACTACGATTTCGGTCATACGCAGAATCATCGATAATCAGTACTTTTGGACGCTCTTTATTCGTAAGGCGAGTCACCTTTTGAATAGTAAAAATGCTCAACAATAGTAAGAAACGGCGCCAATTAAAAGTTGATTGGTTTAAAAAGCGATAGACGGCATCTTTGGCTGGAAACTGATCGGCTTTCTTTGAATCAAGAAGTGAAAACCAATTTTTGTGCTGGAAAATCAAACAGAAAACAAGCTGAAATAAGTAGGAACAGCTGAAACCGAAGGATTTTTTAATTCCTGCTTGGCGCAGGTGTTTATTCATTTCAAGCTCAGAAAAAACCGAATTAAGTTCTTTTGGTAGTTGATTGTTTTGGCTATTTTGGTCTATCATATAGGGAGCACCTCTTCTGTATGGTAGTGTTTTCTCGACAATTACACTATACCAAAGAATGAGGTGTTATTTCATTTTATTAAACACTGTCAAGCAACATATTTAATAGACCATAGACGCAATACAACTAACGATTTGCACTTATTTTTTTGGTGCGAAAGTTGAGTTATCAAGAAATGATCTTCCAGTTTCTTGGAGGATTAGGGGTATTTCTTTTTGGTATTAAATATATGGGAGATGGTTTGCAGAATGCTGCAGGAGACCGTCTTCAGGAAATCTTGGATCGGTTTACGACAAATCCATTTATGGGCGTATTAGCCGGAATTTTTGTAACAGTGTTAATCCAATCCAGTTCAGGAACTACTGCCATAACAGTAGGGTTAGTAAGTGCTGGATTTATGACCTTGCGCCAAGCGATTGGCGTTATTATGGGGGCAAATATAGGAACAACGGTTACTGCCTTTATCATTGGGATTGATATAGGAGCATATGCTTTACCGATTATTGCAGCTGGTGCTGTCCTATTATTCTTCTTTAAAAATCCAAAAATCACTTCATTCGGTCAAGTTGTATTTGGATTTGGAGCATTGTTTTATGGACTAGAACTAATGAGTTCTGGTATGAAGCCGCTACGTTCATTAGAAGCTTTTCATGAGTTAACTGTTAATATGAGTAATAATCCGATTCTTGGAGTTGTAGTCGGAACAGTCTTGACATTAATCGTTCAAAGTTCAAGTGCTACAATTGGAATTTTACAAGAGTTATTTGCTACAGATGCTATTTCTTTGAAGGCTTCTTTGCCAGTTTTATTTGGTGACAATATAGGAACAACGATTACTGCGATTCTAGCTTCCATTGGTGCGTCGATAGCTGCAAGAAGAGCGGCAATGGTTCACGTACTCTTTAACATTATTGGAACAGTGATTTTTGTAATTATTTTAGCGCCATTTACTCATTTTATTACGTATTTGCAAGGAGTTTTAGGTTTAAATGAACCGATGACCATTGCATTTGCACATGGGATATTCAATGTATCGAATACAATTATTCAATTCCCGTTCATCTTTGCCTTGGCATGGATTGTGACAAAGTTAATTCCAGGAGAAGATGGAGGTATTATTACAAAACCGCAGCATTTAAACACAACCTTTATTGAACATTCTCCTTCTATCGCTTTAGGGCAAGCAAAGGAAGAATTAGAACGAATGAAGGATTTCTCTATTAAAGGCTTAGAAGAAGCATTCAAGTATTTACAAACAGGAGAAAAGAAGTATAAAGAAAAAGCGTTGCAATACGAGCAAGGGATTAATAATTTAGATAAGGAAATTACAAGCTATTTAGTCGAGCTTTCATCCAAAGCCTTAACACCACATGAAAGTGAAGAGTTTTCTATTTTGGTTGACTCAATCAGAGATATTGAAAGAATTGGGGATCATATGGAAAACATCGTCGAACTTGTGGATTATAAAATCAATAAAAAAGTAGAATTTTCAATAGATGCGAAAAATGAATTAGAAAATATGTATCGCTTTACAGTGGAAACATTAAAAACTTCCTATAATAGCTTTTTTGCAAAAGATGTGGAGCTTGCTAAAAAAGCTATTACAAACGAAGAAGAAATTGATAAAATGGAAAAACAATATCGTAAAAAGCATATAAGCCGTTTAAATGAACGAAAATGTAGTGGCGATGCCGGAATTGTTTTTGTCGATATTATCAGTAATCTAGAACGAGTAGGCGATCATGCTGCCAATATTGCAGAGGCGATAGCAATCGTTAAATAAGAAAGTTTATGACCACATGGGTGAATTCTCATGTGGTCTATTTTTTCGAAAAAAGCTATAGGTTAAGTTAAATTGAAAATTAACAAAAATAGGTAAAACTTCATAGGTGAATTTATTGAGAAAATAGGTACAAATAACGAAATATTCCATTTCTATTAATAAATTTACAAATTGCTAGTGTAGTTTTTACAATATTAAGTTATCTTTATATAGTAATTAATTCTATTAAAGAGTTTTTCGCAATAAATGGAGTAGAAGAGATTACGATTAATAGGTGGAGGAGGAAAAAGATTGAAGGGAAATAGTAGCAAAAGATTATTTTCAATATTTTTAATTTTCTTATTAGTTTTTTCGAATTTATTTAGTACATTTACGGTAAGAGCAGCATCAGAAAACTTAACGGCAACAGACTTATTTATTTCTGAGTACATAGAAGGCAGTTCCAATAACAAGGCGATAGAATTGTTTAATGGAACTGGAAAGTATGTAGATTTATCGTCTTATTCAGTTGAACTGTATTCAAATGGTAAAACAACTACTACGTCTACGCTTCGTTTAGAAGGTAATCTAAAACATGGTGAATTATTTATTATTGCTCATTCATCTGCTAATGAAGCCATTAAGGAAAAAGCGAATATGGTGAGTGGGGTTGCAAACTTTAATGGGGATGACGCCATAGTTTTAAAACATAATGAAGAAATCATTGATGTATTTGGGATAGTTGGCGAACAACAAGAATGGGGCGATGGCCAAACAAAGGATCATACCCTTGTAAGAAAAAATAATATCTCATCTGGAAATAAAGGAAAGAATCCATTCGATCCATCAGAAGAATGGGATACGTATAACCAAGATGATTTCTCTCATTTAGGTAATCATCTGTTTGGAGAAGAGTTATATGGAAATGAAGAGTCAACAACCGATCCAACTGAGCCCCAATCTATCAAAGAAGCACGAGCAATGGTTGGACAAAATGTAACAATTGAAGGGATTGTCACTGCTGATAATTCGAGCATCGGCGGAGGAAAGTTATCCACTTATATTCAAGATGAGGAAGCCGGCATTAATATTTTTTCTCAGGATGCAAGTTCTTTTCCTGCATTAACAGAAGGTCAGAAAGTAAAAGTAACCGGGAAAATAACAGAATATAATAAGTTATTGGAAATTGTCCCAGCAGAAGATGGAATTGAGGTGATTTCTGAAAACAATGAATTACCTGTACCAGTTACTATGAATCTAGCAGATTTAAATAATGATAGTGTAGCAGAATTAAAAGAAGGACAGTTAGTAAAAGTAAAAGGCTATGTGCAAACAGTTCCTGAAACTGCTGCAGGTGGCGGATATAATGTGACGGTGTTAGATGAAAGCTTTAATGGAACGACAATTCGAGTAATGGAAGAAACTGAGGCGATTTCGTCTATACAAACAGGAAAATGGTATGAATTCACAGGAATTCTTAGTCAATATAATACCTATCAAATTTTTCCTAGAAAAGCCAGTGATGTTCAGTTATTGGCAGAACAACCACCTTCTCCTTCTGCTAAAGGAGAATATGAAAGCACTGTTAGCAGTGTGGTAGACGGAGATACAATCCATTTACAAACTCCAGTATTAGGGACAACGAAAGTTCGCTATGTGAATATCGATACACCAGAAACCTATCATACTCCTCAGAATGAAGCAGATGAAAACCAATTAGAACATGGAAATAAAGCAAAAGAGTATTTAAATACGCTTTTAGAGCCTGGTGATGAAGTAATTGTAAAAGTAGGGGAAGAGGCAACAGATGATTATGGCCGTCTACTGGCACAAATTATTCGTAAGAGCGATCAATTAAATACCAATCTTGAAATGGTGAAACAAGGATATGCATCGACATATTTTATTTGGCCAGTTGCTGATGAAGCAGATTATGATATGTTCCAGTCCGCAGTGAAAGATGCAATGGATAATCATAAAGGGATTTGGGATAAAGACAATCCTTTAATGGAACAGCCTTTTGAATTTAGAGCTAGAGAACAAGGAAAAGGGTTATTGCGATATGTAGGAAATTCTGAAACAAAGAAATATGTGTTACCAGAAGATTTTCAGGAAGTACCAGTGGAAAATCGCATTTTCTTTGCTAGTGCCAAGGAAGCAGAGAACAATGGGTATACAGCATTAAATGGTGGTGAAGAGAAGGATACAATTAAACTTCAGCTTCTAAGTGTAAATGACCTTCATGGAAAAGTGACAGAAGAATATGAAGATGAAAAGAAAGAAAATATAATTGGTAGAATGGATTATTTAGCACAGTACTTAAAAGAAAGGGAAGCTACAAATCCTAATACACTAATTGTACACGCTGGTGATATGGTAGGAGGGAGCTCCCCGCTTTCTGCATTGCTTCAAGATGAGCCTACTGTGGAGATGATGGAATCAATCGGCTTTGACGTAGGAACAGTTGGTAACCATGAGTTCGATGAAGGAGTAGACGAGATGCTCCGCTTAATCAACGGTGGGGATCATGTAAATGGAACAAAAGGGTATGATGGAATTGATTTTCCAATGGTAGCAGCAAATGTTGAATACAAGGATACTGGCAATCTAGTACTTGATCCATATGCTATTAAAGAAGTAGAGGGAGTCAAGGTTGGGTTTATTGGTGTCGCCACAACAGAAACGCCAGATATGATTATTGCAAAAGGAAATGAAAATATTCGCTTTACTGATGAAGCAGATGCTATTAATAAGTATGTGCCAGAATTGCAAGCCCAAGGTGTAGAAGCGATTATTGTTCTAGCACATGTTCCCGGAAATCAAGCTGGTGAAAGCGCAACTGGTGATATTGCCAAAATTGCAACAGAAGTAGATGATGCTGTAGACGTCATATTTGCGGCTCATAATCATGTAAAAGTTAATGCTGTTGTGGATAATAAATTAATTATTCAAGCTGGAGAATATGGAAAAGCTTTTGCAGATGTTGATTTAGAAATTGACCCGGAGACAGGCGACATTGTGAAAAAATCAGCTGAAATCGTGGATGTAGTTCAAACTGGAGTTACTCCAGATCCTGAAGTGTCTACTATTTTAGCAAAATACCAAGAATTAGTTGGCGAAAAGCTAAATGAAGTCATTGGCGAAGCTACGACTGATATGGTAGGTGGGTATGCGACAAAAGAAGCAGAAGGAGATAACCCTGTAGGAAATCTAATTGCTGACGGTATGAAAGCTGCAATGGATAGTGATTTCGCTTTAATGAATGGCGGCGGAATTCGCGATGATATAGTTTCCGGGGAAATAACGTGGAACGATTTATTTAACGTACAGCCTTTTAATAATACATTAGTAAAGTTAGAGATAAGTGGTAGTGATTTAGAAGAAATATTAAATAGTCAATTTAGTAGCTATGGACCAGATGTTAGTATTGGTGGATTTTCGTATACTTGGGATAGTAAAGCAGGAAAATATGGACAAGTAGTAGATATATTCTTGCCTAATGGGGAAAAAATAGATCCGAATGGAAACTATACTGTTACAGTAAATAATTATATGGCTGATCACACATCAGACCAATATCTTCTTCAAAAGCTTGGGGAGAATCCAATTCAAGGTGGAGAAGATTTAGAAGCAACGGTAGAATTTGTAAGAAGCTTTAGTGGTCCAATCTCTTATAATACAGGAAGAATTAAGGAAATAAATGCAGAACCACTTCCATCCATTTCTGGCCAGTTCCTTGGTGTGAATGATTTGCACGGGAAAATTGATGTAACAGGAACAGTTGATGGTGTTAATTATGGAAGAATGGATTATTTAGCTACCTATTTAAGAAAAGCAGAAGCAACGAACCCGAACACATTATTAGTACATGCAGGGGACATGATTGGTGGAAGTTCACCAGTATCAGCCCTTTTACAGGACGAACCAACTGTTGAAATAATGGAATCACTAGGCTTTGATGTTGGTGTAGTAGGAAACCATGAATTTGACGAAGGGGTAGACGAGATGCTCCGCATGATTAATGGAGGCGATCACCCTAAGGGAACAAGTGAATATGATGGTATGAATTTTCCAGTCCTTGCAGCAAATGTAGAATATAAGGAATCTGGTGAATTAGTATTAGATCCATATACAATAAAAGAAATAGATGGGGTAAAGGTTGGCTTTATTGGGGTGGCGACAGTAGAAACTCCAAGCATGATTGTAGCTACAGGAAATGAGCATATTCGCTTCACAGATGAGACAGAGGCGATTAATAAGTACGTTCCTGAATTACAAAATCAAGGAATTGAAGCAATCGTTGTTTTAGCGCATGTTCCTGGAAGCCAAGAAGAAGGAACAAATGAAATTACAGGAGAAATTGCAGATATTGCCCGAAATGTAGATGATGCAGTTGATATTATTTTTGCCGCACATAACCATGTGAAGCTAAATGGGGTTGTGGATAATAAGCTAATTGTTCAAGCATGGGAATATGGCAAGGCTTATTCGGATATTGATTTTACCATTGACCCACTAACAAAGGATTTCTCTGAAAAAACAGCGGAGATAGTGGATGTTGTTCAAGAAGATGTTACACCAGATTCTGAAGTAAAAGCCATATTGGATAAGTATATCGATCAAGTTGGTCCGAAGTTAAATGAAGTAATTGGAATAGCTGCTACTGACATAACAGGTGGCTATGCACAAAAAGGAGAAGTTGGCGATAATGGTCTTGGCAATTTAATTGCCGACGGAATGAAAGCCGCGATGGACAGTGATTTTGCCTTAATGAATGGTGGCGGAATTAGAGATGATTTACTGGAAGGAGAAATTACTTGGCAGGAACTCTTTAATATTCAGCCATTTAATAATACCCTTGTTAAATTGGAAATTACCGGTCAAGAGTTAAAAGAAGTATTGAATACACAATTTAGTTCCTATGGTCCAGACGTCAGTATTGCTGGCTTTAAATATACATGGGATGCATCTTTAGGACAATTTGGACAAGTCGTGGATCTACTTATGCCAGATGGAACGAAGCTAGATTTAGAAAAAACATATACAGTAACGGTTAATAGCTATATGTATCCACATAGTACCGATTCATACTTACTAAATACGTATGGGGAAAATCCAATTCAAGGACCAGAGGATTTACAGGCAACGGTCGATTTTATTAAATCTTTCGATGAACCAATTGCCTATACTGCTGAAGGACGTATTTCAGAAGTTTCCAGTGGTGCTGAAGAACCTGAAGTAGACCCAGAAACTCCAGGTGATGGGGATGAAGATCAAGGAGACGATCCGGAAACCCCAGGTGATGGAGAAGAAGAGCAGGGAGAAAATCCAGATGCTCCAGAAGATGAAAATGGTACGCAAGATAACGAAAGTGATGGATCTGATGAAGGTACAGAAACTTCATTAGATGAAAACAATGATACAGTTAATCAGCCAGAGAAAGAAAAAGGAAATCTATTGCCAAATACAGCGACAATGACTTACAATTTTATCATAGTAGGATTATTATTATTCTTCATAGGAGTTGTTGTTTTCTATGCAAATAATAGAAGAAAGGCATAGGATATCATGAGATGGACAAAATGGTTATCCCTCCTGCTTATAGTAGGAGGAGTACTTTTTATTGGTTATGGCGTCTTCAATATTATGGACACAAAAGCGCAAACAGAGAATTCCTTATCGGAAGCAAAAACAGCCATTAACAAGGGGAATGAAAAATGGGTAGATAAAGACAGCGACCGTTTTATTCCATCCATTGGTGAAGCAGTGGGGCTATTGGAGATTGATAAGATTGATGGCATATTACCGATTGTAGAAGGTACCGATCCAGATGATCTTGATAAAGGAGTCGGCCATTATAAAGGCAGTTTTTACCCGAATGAAAATGGACAAATTGTCTTGTCAGGTCATCGAGATACAGTATTTAGGAGAGCGGGAGAACTAGAAATCGGGGACGAGTTAAAAATTGTGTTGCCATATGGAGAATTCTCTTATCAAATCACTTCGACAAAAATAGTTGAGGCAGATGATCGTTCGATTATTACGTTAGATGATTCAAAAGAGGAGCTAATTCTAACAACATGTTATCCTTTTAGATTTGTAGGAAACGCTCCACAGCGCTATATTATTTATGCAGAAAGAATGTAAAAGCAAAATATTGCTAATTTTTCAAAATTATTAAAATGGCATATATCATATCCTTTGGTACATCACTTTACGTAGTGATGTACCTTTTTTAGTAGCTTCTAAAATAATTTCCTAATCTAAATATTAAAAAAAGGTAAAAATGGAACTTTATATAAAAAAATTTCGTAAGAGTAATAATAACCAAGGTAAATAGCTTTTATATGTTACTAATAGGAAGGGGAGAAGTTAGATGGCATGGTTGCTTCTATGTGCAGTTTTTATTATTTGGTTGAGTCTATTTTTACGTAAAAAACTAACGTTTAAATTTGGTTTGTCTCCTAAAGTATTAGAGATAAAGCCAATTAAAGGATTAAAAAAATTGAATGACGATTTAGATCGCTCCCTTACTAGAAGTTATATGGAAAATGTAGAAAATAGAGTGAAGGAAGAAAATAAATTAAAAGAAAATGAGTATGAATGGCGCCTACTTGATTTAAAACGTTACTTTGTTTTAACTTCTCTTTTAAAAGAGTCTCCAATGTTTAGTAAGAAAGTCGATGAATTATGGCATCAAATGCTTATGTTCACCCGTGAATACGGCGATTTTTCTAGAAAATATTTAGGTACTACTCTTCATCACAGTCCTAATGTGAAGGCAAAGTCTGACCCTGATCTGCGAGGATTTTTTGATTGGGTATATGCGGAGCTTTTTCTTATAAGAAAGGAGAATATCTATTTATACAATGGCTTTTTCCGGTATCCTGTTCATCCCGCAATCATTGAGGACTTTAAGGATTTATCAGAAGCTGAGCTGCTTGAACGATATTTTAAAAGTGACACGAAATATCTTCCAACGGTATTTGCACTTATTGCATCTATGAAAAAAACAGTAAGGAAGGTAAGGGATTATCAAAAGAGCGTCATATATGACAAAATGGAGAAAGGGAAAAGAGAACAAAAATTTAACATTATGCTTGTTCCTTTTTTATCTGTTTCTTATTTTCATTATGAAGATTTTTCAAGTTATATGAAAATAAGTAGTAGTAGCTCGTCAAGTTGCACAAGTTGCGGATCCGGATCGTTTTTCTCCTGTAATTCTTGTTCGTCTGATAACTCCTGCTCGTCAGGTAGCTCCTGTTCCAGTTGTGGTGGTAGTTCAGATTAAAAATGTTTCAAAAGGATAGATAAAAATTATATGGAACATACTTTTATCTATCCTCTTGATGTTTAAAAAATTCTATTCCAAATTAGCATGCTTTCCATACATTTTATTGGAATCTAATTCTTTTATTTCCATGTATTTTAAAATGACGCTATCCAAGACAATTAGGAGTAATTGTTCGAACAGGGAGCCCATTGGCTGTAAGCTTTTTGCATCTTCATTTCCTCTATCTTTTGGAGAACCAGGCATTTTTATAACTTGATTAGCTAGTTTACCAACAGTAGAATCAGGAGAGATTGTAAGAGCTGCAATGTTTCCACCAATACTTTTTGCTTTTTCTACTATGGTAATAATACTTTTTGTTTCGCCAGACCCTGTCCCTATAATAAGTAGGTCATCCTTTTCATAGGTAGCGGTAACCGTTTCACCCACAACATAGGCATCGATTCCCATATGCATCATTCGCATTGCAAATGACTTAAGCATAAATCCAGAACGGCCAGCGCCATATACGAAAATTTTCTTTGAGTGAAGAATATGCTCAACAAGTTTTTCTAAATCCTCATTAGCAATAAGTGTTCCAGCTTGAGATAGTTCTTGAATAACTTGGCCAAGATAATCGCTTGTTTTCATGATTTATCCTTGAGCAATTAGTTCTTTAAATTTAGAAGCAGCTTCACTTAGGTTATCTTGGCTAGTAATTCCTCCACCAACGATAACTAAATCAGGTTGTGCAGCAATAACCTCAGGCAATGTTTCTAATTTAATTCCACCAGCTACAGCAGTTTTTGCATTTTTTACAACACTCTTAATTGCCTTTAAATCTTCAAAAGAATTTTTTCCTACTGCTTGTAAATCATAACCAGTATGAACACAAATGTAGTCAACACCAAATTCATCAAGTTGTTGTGCACGTGTTTTAATATCTTTAACTGAAATCATGTCAACAAGAATTTCTTTGCCAAGTTTTTTCGCCTCAGCAACTGCACCTTTTATAGATTCATCTTCAGCAACCGCTAAAATAGTGACAATGTCAGCTCCTGCATTTACTGCTTGGCTTACTTCATATCTTGCTGCATCCATAATTTTCAAGTCTGCTAAAACGGAAACGTTTGGAAAAGCTTCTTTCACTTGCTTTACCGCGTGAAGTCCTTCATTTATGACAACGGGTGTTCCAATTTCAACAATATCAACATATTGTTCTACCTGTTTTACAACCTCAATTGCTTGTGGGATATTAACTAAATCTAATGCTAATTGTAATTTCATTTTTAGCACGCTCCTTTTCTTTTTCACTTTAATTATTGAGATGTTTGAAATGTTAATTTCTGTACAAACGTCATTATACGTTTTATAATTCATTTAAGTAAGTACGCACTTTATTTTTATATAGTGCCTAAAAGTATACTAAGTGTATTTTGCATGAAGGAGGTTTATGGATGGAACGAATGGCAGGTAAAGAATTCAACTGTGAGAAAGAATTAACGTTAAGTATCATAGGCGGAAAATGGAAGATGCTCATTCTCTGGCATCTGGGAAAGGAAGGAACAAAGCGATTTGGAGAATTAAAGGCTTTGATACCTGGAATAACGCAACGTATGCTTGTGAATCAATTACGTGAATTAGAAAATGACTATATTATAAAAAGAGTTGTCTATCCTGTTGTTCCGCCAAAAGTGGAGTATTCTTTAACAAAGGAAGGGGAATCCCTTATGCCTATCTTAGATGCAATGTATAGCTGGGGAAGAAATTATATGGACACTGTGCTTGAGAATCCTCCAGTAATAAAGGAACTAGAGTCATTGGATAAATAAATTTCATCTAGAAAAAGAAAACCTTCCTTGTGAGGTTTTTTTCTCTTTTATAGATGTATGATGCTACACAAAGGCTCTTCGCAAAGTAACAAAGGAGCGTTCTCTGCGCCTGCAAAGTGAAAAATAAAGAAGTCATTTCCAAGTCCCCTTTTTAAAAGGAAAGGCAGTAACCATTCAAATGTAATTTTGTATTGATATAAAACATTTCCTATGGTATATTCAACATATATTAGTGCAATCGTTTGCACGAAGAAACAATAGAAATCATACATTTTTTTAATCGGAAATGACAGCGTTTACCATAATGATGCTAATAATGATGGAGGTACAAGTATGGCAGTAACAATTAAAGATGTTGGTAAATTAGCAAATGTTTCTCCCTCCACAGTCTCAAGAGTGCTTGCAAACCATCCAAAAATAAGTGATGAAACAAAGCGAAAAGTCCGCGAAGCAATGGAGGAATTAGGATACCATCCAAACCTTCAAGCAAGAAGCCTAGTAGTAAAAAGCACGAAAACAATCGGAATTATTATGCCGAACTCAACGGAGAGGGTACTGGAAAACCCGTTTTTTCCAGAAGTACTAAGAGGTATTTGTTTGGAGGCCAGAAAAAGTCAGTTTGGAATATATTTGACAACTGGAGCAACAGAAGAAGAAATATTGCAGGAAGTTATCGAGATGGTTCATGGAAAAAGAGTCGATGGAATTATTCTTTTATATAGTAAAACGAATGATCAAATTATGGACTATCTTTTACACAATAATTTTCCGTTTACAGTTATTGGTAGACCTTATCAAAATGCGGAAAGAATAACGTTTGTCGATAATGATAATGTGTTTATTACAAAGCAAATTACCGAGTATTTAATTCAGTTAGGGCATAAAAAAATTGCCTTCATTGGTGCAAATATGGAAATGGTCTTTACAATTGACCGACTAAAAGGATTTAAACAAGCATTAAAGGAAAATGGAATTGCTTATCAAAAGGAATTAATTGTATATGATAAGGAAATAGCTGGGAGAACGAAAGAAAAGCTTGCTGAAATATTGAATATGGAGAGTCGCCCGACAGCATTAGTTGTTTCCGATGACTTTATTGCGATTGAATTAATCAGCTACGCAGAGGAACTTTCTATATCTATTCCAGAAGATTTATCGATTGTCGCCTTTAATAATATTTCAACCGGTAAGTACATGAAGCCTTCGTTGACAAGTGTTGATATCAATATTTTTCAACTTGGCGTCGAAGCAACGAAATGTTTACTTGATGATATAACGTATCCTAATTCAGTAATGAAGCGAATAACAGTGCCAGCGAAAATGGTGGAAAGAAACTCATGTTGTAAAGTAGCAGAGTAATACAAGCTTAATAGTGGTAATAAGACAGAAACTAGATGTTGAAAGGGAGTTAAAACAGTGACGCAAAAGTGGTGGAAAGAAGCAGTAGCATATCAAATTTATCCTAGAAGTTTCATGGATTCAAATGGAGACGGGATAGGCGATCTAAAGGGGATTATAACAAAATTAAATTATTTAAAAGATCTTGGTATTGATTGCATTTGGATTTGTCCAATGTATAAATCTCCAAATGATGATAATGGCTATGATATTAGCGACTACCAAGATATTATGGATGAGTTTGGAACAATGGCTGACTTTGATTTACTTCTCTATGAAGTTCATCAACGCGGAATGAAGCTAATCATTGATTTAGTTATAAATCATACGAGTGATGAGCATAAATGGTTTTTGGAATCTCGCTCATCTTTAAATAACCCAAAGAGAGACTGGTATATTTGGAGAGATGGCGTAGATGGGAAGGAGCCTAATAACTGGGAAAGTATATTTGGCGGGTCTGCATGGAAGCTTGATGAGACAACGGGACAGTACTTTATGCATATTTTCTCAACAAAACAACCGGATTTAAACTGGGAAAATGAAGATGTAAGAAAAGCTATATACGATATGATTAATTGGTGGCTTGATAAAGGAATTGACGGTTTCCGAATTGATGCAATCAGCCATATCAAAAAAGAAGAAGGATTAAAGGATATGGATAATCCTTTAAATTTAGACTTTGTTCCATCCTTTGATAAACATATGAATGTGGAGGGAATTCAAACCTATTTAGAAGAATTAAAAAACGAGACATTTGCTAAATATGACATTATGACAGTTGGAGAAGCAAATGGAGTTAAAGTGGAAGAAGCAGAGCTTTGGGTTGGAGAAACAAAAGGTAAATTTAATATGGTCTTTCAATTTGAGCATCTCGATCTATGGGATAATGAAAAAAATTACGGCGTAGATGTTATGGAATTGAAGCAAGTACTAAATAAATGGCAAAAAGGTTTAGAGAATAAAGGCTGGAATGCGCTATTTATCGAAAACCATGATAAAGCGAGATCTGTCTCTACATGGGGAAATGATAAAGAATATTGGAAAGAAAGTGCGAAGGCTTTTGGCATGATGTATTTCTTTATGCAAGGAACGCCATTTATCTATCAAGGTCAAGAAATAGGCATGACAAATGTTCAGTTTCCGACAATTGAGGAATATGATGATGTGGCAACAAAAAATCTATATAAATTGAAACGAGAAGAAGGAGTTAGCCATAAGGAGATAATGGAAATTATTTGGTCTTCTAGCCGTGATAATTCTAGAACTCCAATGCAATGGTCAAGCGAGGCTTACGCAGGATTCTCCCGACATACTCCTTGGATGGGGATTAATCCTAACTATTTAGATATTAATGTAGAAAATCAAAAGAAAGATCCAGATTCTATTTATCATTTTTACAAGAAAATGATTGAGTTGAAAAAATCAGGTCCTATTTTAACCTATGGAACCTTTGATTTAGTAGATGAGGAAAATAATCAGGTATTTGCTTATACGCGAACACTAGATGATAAAAAAATGGTTATTATAACTAATTTATCAGCAGAAGAGGCAGTATTTGAAAATCGTGTTGTAGAGTTAGAGCATGAAAATCTATTGTTAGCGAACTATGCAGTGGAAGAGCATGAGCCAACTACTTCGATTTCATTGCAGCCATATGAAGCAAGATTATATACGTGTAAGTAACATGTAGTTTAAAGGCAAAAGTGCATCTAAAAGTCAGATTAACTGGCATTTTGGATGCACTTTTTTGTGTGTTAAGTGAAATTTATCCGTAAATTACGTGGGATTATAGCCTAATAGTGGAGATATCAGCCAAAGCAAACAGGATATCAGCCAAAAGCCAAATAAATCAGCCAAAGCAAACAAGATATCAGCCAAACGAAAGAATCACTTTTCTAAACAAATTACCGCCATCGTACACCGTGAGATGCAGATTAATTCCTTATTATCATTCACTATTTTGATTTCATAAACCATGCTAGATTTTCCTTGATGAATAACTGTAGCAGTTGCAGTTACTATCCCCTCTTTTACGGAGCGAATGTGATTTGCATTTATTTCTTGTCCAAAAACAGCCTGTCTTTTCGAATCAACTAGACTTGCTGCTCCAACACTGGCAGCCGTTTCTGCTAAGGCAACGGAAGCCCCGCCATGAAGGTAGCCAAAGGGTTGTTTTGTTCTTTCATCAACTGGCATTGTCGCAATACATTCTCCATTTTTCACATTCACTATTTTGATTCCTAAGCTTTCCATAAGCGTATTTTTCATTGAAATGTTTGGAAACATAATCTTATTCTCCGTTTGTTTTTTTCCTTATTATAGCATAGGTATCTTTTAAGTTCGTTTGCCCCTTCCTTTAATAGGAATTCATCGCTTTTATCTTCCTCTTAAGTTTTAATAAAACGCTCACTATTTATGGAGGAAAGGGAGAAAAACTGATGGTAAAGGTTCGATTGAATAGTCTTCCTGTATCTTTTAGGAATGAAAGTTTTTTGTTGACATAAAAATAACAATAAAGTTAAACTATTTAATAGTTAAGCTCTTTAACTAAAAGAAAGAGAGGTGACTGTTATTAATCGAAAAGAAATAGATCAAATTATTGACCGATATGTCAGTATAAATTTTTCAGTTAATCGTAAATTTGATCAGCTAATTAGACAGGAAATCGGTGATGTTCTTACTACAGAGCAGCATTTTACGATGCGCCATATAAATAATGTCCATGTATGTACATCGACTGAGCTTGCGGTTGTCTTTGGAGTTAAGAAAAGTGCTATTACACCCATTATCAATCGTCTTGTTGAAAAAGGATGGGTGGAAAGAACAAGGGACGAAAAGGATAGGCGTGTCATTTATTTAACCTTGACCATTGACGGCAAAGTGATTTTTGGCGAAATGGAGAAAAAAATTCAAAGTGTGATTGAATCTGTCATCTCGAAATTTGATCATACTGAAATTCAAAATTTCTTAGATACTTATGCAAAATTAGATGGACTGATTGAGGGAAATAAGGAATAAAGGTTGGAGGTAAGAAAGTGAATGCTATTTTAAAAGGAAAATGGTTTATTCTTGGAGCTTGGATTATCGCTATAGTAGGATTATTTATCATCGCTCCAAATATGGGAGATCTAGTGGAAGAAAAAGGACAGATTAGTATACCTGATGAGTATTCCTCTTCCAAAGCAGGAAAGATTCTGGATGAAATTCAAAATCAGAAAAATGTGGGAGAGCAGTCATCTGTAGCACTTGTCTTCCATAATGACAAAAAGTTATCTGATAATGATATAACGGAAGCGAAAAAGGCAGTTGAAGCATTAGAAGCAAACAAGGAAGAGCTTGGAATTACAGATATTATTTCGTCTTTTACCAATGAAGATTTAGAAGATCAATTGGTTTCAGAAGATGGAAAAACCATTCTCACCTCATTAACGATTAGCTGGAATGACCGAGAAGCAGAGGAAGTAAGTGATGCATTATATAAAACAATCGAAGAATATGATGTAAATCACTTTTATACGAGCAATTGGATGATTGACCAAGATTTAGTTAATAGTTCGCAAGAAGGGTTAAAGAAGACTGAAGGGATAACAGTTGTCTTTATTCTTGCAGTGCTATTAATTGTATTTAGATCAGTTATTGCACCGTTTATTCCATTAATCACAGTAGGTGTTACCTATTTAGCATCTCAATCTATCGTGTCTATTTTAGTAGATAAATTTGATTTTCCGATTTCCACCTATACGCAAATCTTCTTAGTAGCAGTACTCTTTGGGATAGGAACAGATTATTGCATTCTTTTATTAAGTAGATTTAAAGAAGAAATGATGCACAGGGAAAGTATTTTGGAGTCGATAGTGGAAACGTACAAGAATGCAGGCAGAACCGTATTTTTTAGTGGTGTCGCTGTAATGATTGGTTTTGCTGCGATTGGATTCTCTAAATTTGTACTTTATCAATCTGCTTCTGCTGTCGCGGTTGGAGTAGCAATTCTATTGGTTGCCTTGTTCACGGTGGTGCCAATCTTCATGCTACTGCTAGGGAATAAATTATTTTGGCCGTCAAAAGGGTCAGCAGAACATGGAGATAGTAAGATTTGGGCAATGGCAGGTAATTTATCCTTAAAGAGACCATTGTTATCCTTATTAATTGTTGCATGTATCTGTGTGCCTTTCCTTGTCACATATGATGGGGATCTTTCTTTTAATTCCTTAGAAGAAATTAGTGATGATTATCCATCTATTAAAGCATTTAATGCCATTGCTGACAGCTTTGGACCAGGAGAATCGATGGCAACAACTGTTATCATTAAAAATGATGATGAATTAGACTCGATTGAATACCTATCATTAGCAGACTCGGTTACAACTGAATTAGCTAAAGTAGATTTAGTCGATAAAGTTCGTTCCATAACGAGACCAATGGGAGAATCGATTGAGGATTTTTATATTTCTAATCAGGCTAAGACGCTAGAAGAGGGATTGGATCAAGGAAAAGAAGGACTTGATCAAATAAGTGAAGGACTTTACAGTGCTGGAGATGAGTTGCAAAGTTCTGAACCGCAGCTTAATGAAGCGGCCGATGGGATTAATGGGCTTATTAAAGGAACCGATGATGTTAAATCCGGCTTAGGCGAAATTCAAAACAATCTCGAAAAGATTGAGCAAGGCATTCGTCAAGGATCGGCTGGGTCTGATCAAATAAAAGCTGGTTTAGTAGAAGCAAAAACAGGAGCAGAAGCATTATTGGCTGCACATAAAGATTTACAAAGCGGCTATAAAAAAGTGGAAACTAATTTAGCCACTGCCCTTTTGGAATATCAAAAAATTGGTTCTGGTGTAGAGCAATTAGCCACAGGTCTAAATAAAATTCCAAAAGAAACATTTGGCTATTTAGAAAATAAATATGCTGGATTGGCTGATGAGGAAGGCTACCTCGGTATAAGAGAAGGATTTCTAGGAGCTCAACAGCAATTACCTGCCATTAGCAATGGGATAAGTCAATTAAATGATGGCCTTGCAGAATTACAATCGGGAGTAAGTGCCGTAAATGAAGGCTATGCTGAGATTCTAAAAAATCAAAGCAATATTTCAATTGGGCTACAGCAATTAATTGATGGAATAGACCAACAGCAAAAAGGGTTAGATCAACTAGCAGACGGTCAAGGGCAAATTGTTGAAAATATGCCTAAATTAACGAATGGCTTAAGCAGTATTAATGATGGACAGAAGCAGTTATTGGATGGTTTTAGCGAAATTGGCGGACAGCTTGGGCAATTAACCGATGGACTAACACAAAGTGCGGAAGGATTAGATCAAGTTTCCGATGGAATAGGTTCCGCTACAGACTATTTAGCTGGTTTATCCAAGAATGAAACAAATAGTTTCTATATTCCAGAAGAAGTATTAAAGAGTGACGAATTCAAGGACGCATTAGATACGTATTTATCTCCCGATCGCAAAATTATGACTTTTGATGTTATTTTCGCAGATAACCCTTATTCTAACGATGCCATCGATCAAATTGATGTGATAAAGGATAGTGTGGAAAGTATAACAAAAGGGACGAAGCTAGAAAACGCTGAAGTTGCTGTTTCAGGAATTACCAGTACAAACGCAGACCTTCGAACGATGTCAGATGCAGATTATACGAATACCGTTATTTGGATGATGATTGGAATTTCAATTGTATTAATCTTTTTATTCCGTTCCATCATTATGCCAGCCTATATAATTGGATCATTGATTTTAACATTCTACACAGCACTTGGAATAAATGAAGCTATCTTTGTCAATATGCTTGGCTATACAGGAATCAGCTGGGCAGTACCATTTTTTGCCTTTGTTATTTTAGTGGCTTTAGGTGTGGATTATAGTATCTTCCTTATGGATCGCTTCAATGAATATAAGGATTTAACAATAAAAGAAGCGATGCTAGAAGCAATGAAGAGGATGGGAACTGTCATTATATCAGCAGCCATTATTTTAGGTGGTACATTCGCAGCAATGATGCCATCAGGAATGCTTTCCTTATTGCAAATAGCTAGTATAGTATTAGTTGGATTATTTTTATACGCGTTTATCATCTTGCCATTGCTTATTCCTGTACTTGTTAAGAATTTTGGAGAAGCAAACTGGTGGCCGTTTAAACGAGTTAAAGACTAAATTAAGAAAGAGGAAGACTTTTAGGCTGTAACCTTAAAGTCTTCCTCTTTTTATTATTAAATAGAGTTTTCGCTAGTATTATTTAATTTACTATGCTTATAACCATATGAAAAATAAATAATCAATCCGATTACTAGCCAAACGACAAAGCCTTTCCATGTGACGCTGCTTAGCTGAAGCATTAAATAAACGCAAAAGATGACAGCTAGTCCTGGAATATATGGTACGAAAGGAGTTTTAAATCCTCTTTGAAGGTTTGGCTGAGTGTAACGTAAGACGACGACACCAAGGGAAACCATAGTAAATGCAAATAATGTCCCAATATTTGTTAGTTCTGCTAATCGATCTAATGGCACTAAACCAGCAAAAATTGCTACTAAAGCGGATGTTATCCATGTGCTGACAATAGGTACTTGGTTTTTCTTACTAACCTTTTGCATAGATTTTGGAAGCAAACCATCTTTACTAATGGCGTAAAAAAGGCGAGTTTGCCCAAACATCATTACCATTAAGACGGTCGTGATTCCGATAATAGCACCAAGAGAAACAAAGCCAGCTACCCAATTTTGATTAATATAGCTAAGAGCAAAGGCAACAGGATCTTTGACATTTAATTGATGATAAGGAACAATTCCAGTTAGAATAAGCGATACAATAATATAGAGTATAGTACAAATGGCTAAGGCGGAAATAATCCCAATAGGCAGATTTCTTTGTGGATTTTTTACTTCTTCTGCCGCTGTAGAAACAGCATCAAAGCCGAAATAAGCAAATATCACAACAGCTGCCCCTGTAGTGATTCCAGAAAAACCAAATGGTGTAAAGGGTACCCAATTATCAGGTTTTACATACCAGACACCAACAAATATAAAGAGTAAAACGACTGCTAATTTAATGAATACCATAATGATATTCCATTTTGAGGACTCCTGAATCCCTCTCGTTAATAAAAGCGTAATAATAAAGACGATTATAATAGCAGGGATATCGATAAATGTACCATTTGCAGGGTTAAAGGCACTTGTCATAAAAGTAGGCAAATGGATACCAAAACCTGATAACAGGCTTTGAAAATAACCTGACCAGCCACTTGCCACAGCGGCCGAAGCAAGTCCATATTCCAATACTAAATCCCAGCCCAAAATCCAAGCGATTACTTCTCCAAATGCTACATAGCTATAAGTATAGGCACTGCCTGACTGCGGAATCATAGAAGCAAACTCCGAATAGCATAAAGCCGCAAAAGTACAGGCAAGGCCGGCAATTATAAAGGAAAGAATAAGAGCAGGTCCTGCATATTTAGCAGCGGCAACACCTGTCAATACGAAAATGCCAGTACCAACAATTGCACCGACCCCTAACATCGTTAAATCAAATGCACCGAGTACACGATTAAGCGAGGTATTAGTGCTTGACGTTACTGCCTTTTTTCTGAAGATACTCATGTAAACCTCCTGATGATAAAAAATTGCGAAAATTGCATAAAAATGTCGACCAAATTGAAAAACGACTTTCCTATTTTACTAATTTTCATATAGACTGTAAAGAAAGTTTTTTCTAAAAAATAAAGAAACTTGTTCCTTTTTGTTACAATTTGGTGAAAATAATAAGGACATCGAATAAGATCTATATTCAAAAGAAAGTGTAAAAAAATTCAATCGTTTTTTCTTGTTATTTTTCATTATTGGATTGATAATAAGTTGTAAAGTAAAAAAATTTCTATTGGCTAGGTATTATAAATCGTCAGCGTCAGGAGTCTTTCACATGGAAATATTGCTTTCATTTTTTCGAAAAAAAGGAGTAAAAAGAGTTTTAATTTTAATTTTAATTAGTTTATGCCTTTATTTTGTACGAAGTATGATAAATCTCCTTTTATTTACTTTTATTTTTTCCTACTTAATGGATAGACTTGTTCAGGTATTTACAAGTAAGTTTGCAATTAAACGGACAATAGCTGTTATCTTACTCTATTTTTCAGTGATATTCTTGCTTATATATGGGATTTCCACCTATTTACCTGTTGTCATTCAGCAAATATCTGGATTAGTTATTCAGCTTACAGATTTTTATATGCAGCCACATGATAATGTTGTGTTAAATTTTATAGTGAATAAAATCAATGATTTTAGTATCACAACTTATTTGCATCAGGGAATCACCTTTATATTTAAGTATTTTACTAATATTTGGGGAAATCTTCTTCAAGTGTTTATGGCGATCGTGCTAAGCTTATTTTTTCTGTTAGAAAAAGATCGCTTACGATTGTTTGCTAATCGTTTCCATACTAGCAAAATAGCACCGATTTATTTTGAATGCATGTATTTTGGAAAGAAATTTGTTGCTACTTTTGGAAAAGTAATTGAAGCACAATTTATAATTGCCATAATTAATTGTATCTTAACGACAGCTTCTTTATATTTTCTTGGATTTCCTCAATTATTTGGTTTAGGCATTATGATATTTTTGCTTGGTCTTATACCAGTTGCAGGTGTGATTATTTCTTTCATTCCATTATGCATTATTGGCTATACGGTCGGAGGAATAAGTCATGTCATTTCGGTTGTTATCTTAATTATGGTTATCCACTCTATTGAGGCATATATTTTAAACCCAAAACTAATGTCTTCTAAGACAGATTTGCCAGTATTTTTCACATTTATTGTCCTTATTTTCTCTGAACACTTCTTTGGAGTCTGGGGATTAATCGTCGGTATCCCGATTTTCATATTCTGGTTAGATATATTAGAAGTGAAGAGCGACAAAAAAGAGGGAAGTAAAAAAAGTTCAAACAAAAAAGTCATCTCAAAATGAGGTGACTTTTTTGTTAAGGATAGTATTATTCACTAGGTTTATAAGAACACTACAATAATAATAATGGCAATAATGATACGATAAATTGCAAATGGTGTTAATTTAATTCGATCAATTAACTTTAAAAAGAATCGAATGGAAATTAATGCAAAAATAAATGCACTGATAAATCCAACAATAAAGAATGGAAGAGACGCAGATGTGATATATTCCCAATTGTTTAATAAAGAAATAAAGCTTGCCCCGGCCATAATCGGTACAGCCATAATAAAGGTAAAATCAGCTGCGACACGGTGACTTAGTCCCATAAGTACGCCACCAGATATCGTTGATCCAGATCTTGAAAAGCCTGGCCATAAGGCAATACATTGGAATAGACCAATGAAAAACGCTTGTTTATTGGTGATTTGATCCAAAGAAGTTGTAGTTGGTTTCTTTTTCTTTTGTGTATAGTCTGCGATAATCATCAGAATAGCTCCAACAATCAAAGCGTACACCACTGTTTCAAAATTAAATAGATGTTCATCTATGTAATCATCAAAAAGGAGCCCTAAAACACCAGCTGGGATCAACCCAATGATAACTTGTACGAGGCTCAATTTATGTCCTTTTACTTTTTCGCCATCAATCGTTTTTTTCAAACCAAGAATATTAAGAAAGCGATCTTTGAAGATAATGACTACTGCTAAAATCGATCCTAATTGGATCACTACTTTAAAGGTATTTGCTACTTCAGGTGAAATAAGTTCTCCTGATTTTAACCATAAATCATCAACAAGTATCATATGTCCTGTTGATGAAACAGGTGCAAATTCAGTTAAACCTTCTACTATGCCTAAAATAAAGGCAACAATTAATTCCCATAATTTATCCAAGCCTTGTTCACTCCTATTTATCAATTAATATGTAAATTACTTTTTCAAAAACATACACCCAACTATCATAACAAATATTTTGCAAAAGCTGAATGATATGTGATGTAAAATTTCTGCCATTTAAATTTTTACATAGAGTATAACGTAGAAATAGAATTATAAGTTTCACTAATTTTATCAAAAATTCTTTGAGTTAAAATGCTTAATAAGAGGAATGAAGATATACTAAGGAAGTAAAGTAAAGGGGGAGAGAATAATATGGCTCGAAAAGGAATTCTATCTCTTGGTGATGCGTTTATCGATTTTGTTTCACAAACAAGGGATAATAACAGTTTTGATAGAAATTTAGGAGGAGCTTCTGTTAATGTCGCTGTACATATAAGTAGATTTGCTATTCCAAGCTTTTATATTACAAAGTTAGGAATAGATGAAGATAGTATATTTGTGGAAGAAGAGATGCAAAAGGAAAAAATAAATTTGGATGAAAGCGTTCGGACATCAACAAAGAAAATTTCCAAAGTTTTTGTTCATCTCGATGAAGATGGGGAAAGACACTTTCATAACTACGAAAATGAAACTCCCGATGAAGTCGTATTGGAATCAGATATTAAAGGACAATCATTTGAAAATAAAGCTATTTTCTATTTTGGATCAGGTACACTTTTTCATCCACATGCAAGAGCAGCAACGAAAAAAGCAATAAGCTTAGCAAAGGAAAAAGGGCTGCTAATTGCTTTTGATGCGAATATACGCTTGAAAAGATGGAATAAGGAAGAGGAATGTAGAGAGGTGATTAGAGAACTTTTGCCTTTTGTTGATATTCTAAAGCTATCAAGAGAAGAGCTTTATTTTCTAATGGAGGTAGATACGGTGGAAGAAGGGATGGAAGAGCTGGCAAATTTAAATATCCCATTTCAGCTTGTTACTCTCGGAGAAAAAGGAGCTATTGGACGATTGCTTGAGAAAAAAATGCATGTACCTGCAGAGGCGGTGAATGTTTTAGATACCAATGGCTCTGGCGATGCATTTATGGCAACAATTCTATTTTATATACACGAAAAAGGATGCCCTAATTCAGAGGAAGAGATGGTGAATTATATAAGGTGTGCCAATAAGCTAGGAGCAATGGTCGCAACTAAAAAGGGATCCTTACCTCCCCTGGATAATTATCGATCACTTGTCCTAAAATGAATTAATTAGACATATTGAGCATCCTGAATACATAAACTCCTAGGTGATAAGCGAGAATGGCGGCTCCACAGTTTAACCTTGCGACTTGGCTTAGGCGTACCCCATGGAAAGGAAAGTGCATGTAACGAAAACATCCTTAATTAAAAAATTGCTTTAAGCATGCTTACATAGAAGGAACAACCATCATGATGGCAGAATTCTTATGTAAGGATGCTTTTTGTCACTTTTTAAGTCTAAAGACGTAGACAAAAATAATCCAAGAGTTTGTTTCAAGACTTAGATAATCTTTATATGATAGTACAGAGGAATGGAAAAAGTAATAGGTGTCTTTGAAAATTAAAAGATACATCAGAACAATTATTTTCTTACGATCTATTTATTTACGAAAGTAAAGTGAAAAGAGTGTAAATTACGAATTTTAGAAGGGAGGGGTGTTTGTGTGACGGAAAAAAAAGTATATATTATTTTATCTGATACAGGAACATTATTCACACGTTTTATTAAGTTATTTACGAGAAAGCCCCATAATCATGCATCTATTTCCTTTGATCCACAACTAAATGAAGTGTATAGTTTTGGCAGAAGGAAACCTAGCAATCCCTTTGTTGGCGGCTTTGTTAAGGAAAATGTAAAACATGATTTTTTTCGAAAAAGCCGTTGCATCATATATTCCATCTCTGTGACGGAGACACAATATGAAAAAATGAAGTGTAAGATTGAAGAAATGGAGAAAGAACAAAGAAATTACCGCTACAATCTTCTTGGCCTATTATTTATTTTATTTAAAATACCTTATAATCGGAAAAATGCTTATTTTTGTTCACAGTTTGTTGCATCTATCTTACATGAAAGTGGTGTTTTATTTTTTACTAAGCCACCTTGTTTAATAACCCCATATGATTTATTAGATGAATATAATATGCATAGGGTTTATGAAGGGGAATTACAATTATATCCACTTGTTTTTACGAAAAAAGCAGCATGAAGCTATTATATTTTTATCATACCTAGACAACAAATGTTATACCCCTACTAAGGATAGCTTCTTGGTAATTAATATCGTTAGTAAGGGGATTTTTATATAAATGAAAAAAGTGACCCTTTAAAGGGTCGCTTTTTTGGTATGAAATGGATATAGCGCAAATGGTTAATGACAGAACTTTTGGTGAAAATAAAAGTTAGAAGGAAAGCTTTGACAAAGGTAATCCCCATATAATATGATAACAATTGCTGACAAGTCTTATCGGAATTAGGAGGATTAATATGAAAAAATTAAGTATATTGTTTAGTTTATTACTAAGTCTTACCATTGTTTTAGCTGCATGTGGTGGTAATTCAGATAATGAATCAAATGATTCTGCAGATAAAAATGATGACAAAACAGATTTATTAGCGCAAATTAAAGAAGATGGAAAATTAGTAATTGGTACGGAAGGTACTTACCCTCCCTTTACTTTTCATGATGATTCAGGGAAATTAACGGGATTTGATGTGGAAATCGCACAAGAAGTCGCAAAACGATTAGGTGTAGAAGCTGAATTTATGGAAACACAATGGGATGCCATATTTGCTGGACTTGATGCAAAGCGTTTTGACATGATTGCAAACCAAGTAGGAATTAATGATGAAAGAAAAGAGAAGTATTCATTCTCTGATCCATACATTTCTTCTTCTGCAGTACTTATCACAAGAGAAGATTCAGATGTAAAAAGCTTTGAAGACATTAAAGGATTGAAGTCAGCACAATCATTAACAAGTAATTACGCTGAAATCGCCAAATCTAACGGTGCTGAGTTAGTTGGGGTAGATGGATTTAATCAAGCTGTTGAATTGTTAAATTCAAAACGAGTAGATGTAACAATTAATGATAAATTATCATTTTTAGACTTTAAAAAACAAAAGCCGGATGCAAAAGTTGTGATTGCTGATTCTGCAGATGATGTGGCCCAAAGTGGATTAATGTTTAGACAAGGAAATGATTCGTTAGTAGAAGCGGTAAATACAGCATTACAAGAAATGATTGATGATGGTACGTATAAATCAATATCTGAGAAATGGTTCGGAGAAGATGTACTTAAATAATATCTTTACAGACCCAGAAGCATTCCAGCGATATTATGATATTGCCGTTAGTTCCCTTCTTCCTTTGGTGAAGGGGGCTATTTTATATACGATACCACTATCAATTATTTCCTTTATCATTGGACTGATCTTAGCTGTATTAACCGCTTTAGCTAGATTATCAAGTGTTAAAATTTTGCAAATCATTGCAGGGATTTATGTTTCCGTAATTCGAGGAACCCCTTTACTCGTACAGCTTTTCATTATTTTTTACGGGCTTCCGAACATTGGCATTACGCTTGAACCATTTATAGCAGCAATCATTGGTTTTTCCTTAAGTGTTGGAGCGTATGGGTCAGAAATAGTTAGAGGTTCCATATTGAGTATTCCTAAAGGGCAATGGGAAGCTGGATATTCGATTGGAATGAGCTATGCCCAAAATTTAAAAAGAATTATTTTGCCACAGGCTGCGCGCGTGTCCATTCCACCATTGTCGAATACATTTATAAGTTTAATTAAAGATTCATCCCTTGCTGCCTTAATCCTAGTAACAGAAATGTTTCGAAAAGCACAGGAAATAGCAAGCACAAACTATGAATTTTTGCTTCTATACTCAGAGGTTGCGCTTTTATATTGGCTTATTTGCTTCCCTCTATCTATTATTCAGCAGAGTCTTGAAAATCGCTTCGGACGTCACTTGAATAAATAATCAAGCTTCTAATTAGAAAATAAATAATCGATAGAGAAAGGAGGAACTAGCATGATTTCCATCAAGGGGTTGTCAAAGCATTTTGGTGATTTACAAGTATTAAAGGACATAAATCTAGAAGTAGAAAAAGGGAAAGTCATTGTCGTTATTGGACCGTCTGGATCTGGTAAAACGACGATGCTGCGTTGTTTAAACATATTGGAGATACCGACGAATGGCCATATTACTATTGAAAATAAACAATTGGACTTCTCGAAAAAGGTTACAAAAAAGGCTATAACCGATTTTCGAAAATTGACAGGAATGGTTTTTCAAAGCTATAATCTTTTTCCACATAAAACGGCCTTGGAAAATGTAATGGAAGGCCCTATTACGGTGAAAAAGCAATCAAAGGAAATAGCAAGAAATAAAGCTATTGAATTATTAAATAAAGTTGGGCTTGGGGATAAAATCGATTACTATCCATTCCAGCTTTCAGGTGGGCAGCAACAGCGTGTTGGCATTGCAAGAGCATTGGCAATGGAACCAGAAGTGATGTTGTTTGATGAACCGACTTCAGCGTTAGATCCAGAGCTCGTTGGTGAAGTATTAAAGGTAATAAAAGCACTTGCTAATGAGGGAATGACAATGATTGTAGTTACACATGAAATGAAATTCGCGCGTGAGGTTGCAGATGAAGTTATCTTCATGGATGGTGGCTATATTATGGAAAAAGGAAATCCACAGAATATCTTTACTGCGCCTAAAGAAGAAAGAACACAGCAATTCCTACAATTAATTCAATAAAAAAATGAGTTGTTAAGGAAACTCGGATAAGGAGATTCCTTAACAACTCTAAAACAAAAGGGGGAATTACACTTTGTAGTATCATTGTGGCCCCCTTTTTCGTTTTTTATACATACAAAGATAATTTTTTTAAAATCTACATGCTTTTTGAAAAAGGAAGCTATTGTTTATCATGAATTTTCTTATGAATGACTTCCTCTTCTAATAAATTTAAGAAAGCAACAATGATACCAGAGAGCAAAGAAGCAATGGTGTAAACCGATAAACCAGATATAGCATAGAACAGAAACGTTATGATAAGAGTCAATATGCAGCAATAGATAATCGTGTTTACATATACGTGATTTTTCATTTCGAACCTTCTTTCAGCTATTCATATATCTTAGTATATGTGGAGAATTAATAATATACTACTTTTAAAGGGTGATTGCCCTTTTTTATGGATAAAGGGGATAAGCCCTCACTGATTTTACAAAAAAGCATATTTAATAAGTATAAGGAATAGCTTGTATCACCTTCTTAGAAGCTGAATACACAGTCATATTTCTTATACCGTAACCCCATAACCTCCTCTCACTTAAGGTATAGCCGTTCGTTTGGCTATACCTCTTTTTTTATATCTCGATACATAAGCGTATTTATCATTGTTATAGTTCGCGAAACACGGTTAATAGCGACAAAATTCATGACGCCCTTTTAATGAAGGGTGTTTTCAACCAAAATAGGGTTATTTTTTCCTCCTAATTGCTTTAAGCAACAGTATTTTGTAAAATAGGTATAAACAACTATTTGTTTTGTGAAAATTTCATCAAATTTCCTATTTATAATTCATTTGTCCTGTCGATAAAAGAATTATAAACAAAATAAGTTGGAGGTTTTTTAGAAATAACAGGTGAAAAGAACTATAAAAAGTCAGGATGGTATAGCTATATGAAAAGAAGAAATTTATTTCATAGTTTAAGAACAAAAATGATAATCATCATACTTTTTGCTACATTCTTTAGTACGATGATTTCGTTTAAGTTGCATGAAATTATTCGTGAGGCAGGCATTTTTCCAGAAGCATTTGGTATTTTCGTAAATACGATTATTAATCTAGTTTTTGTGACGATTATTGTTTCATTATTTACACGACGAATCATCATATCTCCACTTAAAAAATTATTAAATTCTACAAAGAGAATTACAGAAGGCGATTTAGATATTGAAATTAATAAGGCTTCGAATGATGAAATTGGCCAATTGACAGATGAATTTATTTTAATGAAAGAATTTATAAGAAATTTAGTGCTGAAAGTAAACGAGACATCTGAACATATTAATGCATCTGCTGAAAAATTAACGGCGAATACAGTGGAAACAAGCTATGTATCAGAACAAATTTCTTCCTCCATTCAGAGTGTTGCAGCAGGGTCTGAAGAGCAAACGAAAGGAATGGAGTTCATTGTAGATTCTGTTGCAGTTGTTAATAACGAAATTAAAGATATTGCCAAAAATACAGAAGAAATGGTGAAAAACACGAATGATACAGTATTGAAGGCAAAAGAAGGACAAGAAGTTGTGGAGAGTACTGTTACTCAAATGAGTTTAATCCAGAATTCAGTGAAGGAATCTAATGACTCTATCGTATTATTACAGGAGCGTTCACAAGAAATTGGGCAATTTTTAAATGTAATCACAGAAATTGCTGATCAGACCAATCTTTTGGCTTTAAATGCAGCAATTGAGGCAGCTAGAGCTGGAGAGGCAGGAAAAGGTTTTGCAGTAGTTGCTGAAGAAGTTAGAAAGCTTGCTGAACAATCTAATCAATCTGCTAAACAAATTGCTGTATTAGTAAATGAAATACAAAAAGATACCATGTCGTCGGTTAAAACAATGAAAAGAGTGACAGAGGAAGTAAAGGATGGCATTAATATTACAAATGATACAAAGCAAAAGTTTAGTATTATTTCCAATTCTATGTTATCAATGAGCAGTCAAATGAAAGACATTTTGGATGCTGCCACTAAGATTTCTACGAATATTGTGGAGGTTGCAGGATCTGTGGATCAAGTTACAGGTATCGCGAAGGAAAATAGTCAAAATTCGATGAACGTATCAGAAGCCTCCCAAGAACAACTGGCAGCAATCGAAGAAATAGCTACTTCTACTACATCTTTAGCGAAAATTGCCGACGATTTAGTGGAGTTAACAAAAACAATCCGTGTAAACTAATTTAAATGAAAACAAAAAATAAGAATGGTCAAAAGATAAGTTAACATCTCCAGATAAATTCTACTGGATGCTAAACACTTTTGATCATTCTCTTTTTTTTTGGGGAATATAAAAGGGAATAATCGTTGTATGACATTTTAAACAGTTTTGATTCAATTTGATTAAAGTTAGGAATCAAAATAATAAATTTTACGAAAATGATTGTCGAAAGTTGTTATTTCATGCAAATACAAATATAATGGAGAATTGTAAATATGCAAATTACTTCTATTCATTTAGGGAGAAAATAAATATAAAAAATAATAGTTTTTAGTGTGAGAGGATTCAAGCCCCACTGTTAAAAGTTTTACTGAACAGGAGCAATGACAATATGTCCCCAAAAAATTCATCAAAAATAGATTATACACTTGTTCTAATATTAATGCTTTTATGTTTAACAAGTCTTACTGCTATCTATGGAGCGAATTCTGCTTATGTGTTAAAGCAGGTTTTATATTATGTGGTTGGTATCGGAATTATTATTGGAGTGATTCGGCTAGATTCGGATCAGTTAAAAAAATTAACTTGGTATTTATATGGTTTTGGTTTGTTATTATTAGTTTTACTTATTATTGCGCCAGAAAGTATTGCACGAAAAATTAATGGTGCGAAAAGTTGGTTTACGCTTCCTGGCTTTTCTTTACAGCCTTCTGAATTCGTTAAAGTGTTTTTAGTATTAGCGCTATCTCGATTAATTGTAGAACATCAAGAAAAATATATTGTGAAAACTTTACAAAGTGACTTTTTACTATTATTTAAAATTGGAGGAGTAACGGCACTTCCACTATTCTTAGTAATGTTACAGCCTGACTTAGGAACTTCTTTAGTGTTCCTTGCTATTATGTTAGGTATGGTATTTATCTCTGGTATCTCTTGGAAGATATTAACGCCTATTTTCTCCAGTTTTGCCGTTATTGCATCGGCAGTCCTATATATGGTTATTTGGCATTCGGATTGGATTACAACGTATTTTGGAGTAAAGGAATATCAAATGGGAAGAATCTACTCTTGGTTGGATCCATATACGTATCAGAGCACAACTGGATATCATTTAACCCAATCCTTACTTGCGATAGGATCGGGTCAAACGACAGGGAAGGGCATTGGCACTAGTGAAGTAGTACTTCCTGAAAATCACACCGATTTTATTTTTAGTGTGGTTGGAGAGGAGTTTGGCTTTATTGGCGCTAGTATTATAATTAGTTTGTTTTTCTTGCTTATATACCACATTACAAAAGTAGCATTGGAAACAAAAAATACTTTTTATACTTGTATGAGTGTAGGAATTATTAGTATGCTTTGTTTTCATGTTTTCCAGAATATTGGAATGACAGTAGGGATTCTTCCAATCACTGGTATTCCACTTCCTTTTATTAGTTATGGTGGTAGTTCTTTAATGGGGAATATGCTTTCTATGGGATTAATTTTTTCGATTAGATACCATTATAAAAAGTATATGTTTTCCAGCGATGAATAACAATTTTTTATTTGAGCATAACGAAAAGAGGCTGACAGGGTGCAGCCTCTTTTCGTTTATTCTTTCTCCATTCTTTAATGAGGGGGAAGAAAAGGAAAGAATAGCCATCATTTTGGGAAGTTAATGATATTGATAATCATTATCATTGGGTGTAATCTAATAATAAAACAATTTATTTTTATTGTCAATGTATATATAAGGAGGAATAATATAATGAATGAAAAATTTCGAGAAGAATTTGAAGCACTATTAAGTAATTATACAGAATTACTACTAGGAGATGAAAATAAGGAGTTAAATGAAAAAGTACAAATATGGATGCTTTATTCATTTATGTCGAAAAACATGCCAGGATTGGTAAAGCATTGGAATGCTAAATTTCCAGATGGTAAACAAACGATGATAGAAATAATATCCGAAATAAAAAAAATGAATGAGATAAGAAAACAAAATCAGAAATAAAACATATGCTATATAGAAAGCCTGGACAAAGTACAAAAACATACCACCAAATACGTAGGTGGTATGAATCAATAAGATTACTGAATAGTAGTATTGCCGTAAGGGAACTGGTTACTATAGCCTTTAAATTGCTGATAGGATTGTTGAAGCTTTTGCTGATCAGCTGCTTCAAGCTTATACCAGCCTTTTTGAAACATTAAATCATATAGTTCCCTTTGCATATTTTGCGTTTCAGTAAAAATCGATAATAAATCTTGATATAGTGGTTCATTACTTGCCTCATTTAATGCTGTTGAATAAGAGTCGGTTAAATATTTTTCCGTTGAAAGCATATCATTAGTGAAATCACGATCATTCATTTGTGGTGTTTTTGGTACCTGCGCTTCAGGATTTTGAATTGTATTTTGTTGGTTCATTTTCTTTGTCCTTCCTCACAAGATATTATTTCATATGTTTGATTGCTGATTCATCCATTCTCTTTTATGAGAAGCTACTCATTCTGCCAAAGACAAGGTCAAAATAAGGTTTGGCATTCTCTTTAGCAGAATGAGCAGTATGAATCAACAATCGCTGCAATTTAGTAAGTAATTATTGTGGTTGTTGAGACATGGGCTGATTGCTATCATTTAAGTGATTAAGTATTCTTTCATAATGATGCTGATGCATTTGTCCACATTTTTCAAGCTGTGATTTAATAGCCGGATCTTGGGCACTTTGAGCAAAAAAATGTGCTTTTTTCATTGCTAATAAATTCCAAGAGAGCATATCTGTTAAATAAAGGGAATCTTTGACTGTTACCATAACTGGTGGTTTCATCATCATCCCGTTTGGCTGAGTCATATTATTGGGTTGCTGTTGTTGCATTTTAATTTGACCTCCTAAAAACTATCGCTTTTTATATTGATTATTTTGACTATTGACTTTTCCACCACCATCTGTTTCAACGGTCGGACCAGCATTTCCTTTCACACTAGCCGCACTAACACCTGCTTTAGAAGGATTCTTTTTAAGACGGGCCATCTTTCTATTCACCTCCCTTTCTTGTTACATTTTTAGCATTTCCTATTTTTTTTATTTAATGAGCACATAGCTTCGAGATTATTATGTCCAGTCCTTAATTAGAAATGGTATATACGTAAAGACAGAAGGGTTTTGGTTAATAATTGACTATCTAAACAAAAGGCTGTTTTCTTATAGAATTGTTGCTTTTTCAAAAGGGAAAATAAACTAATTAGTAATACGGAGCAGCCTGAATACACGTAGACTCCTATGGGATTAGCGAGAAAGGCGAGACCCCGCAGTAGCTGAGGGAGGGCACTGAAAAAGTCTAGTTCTCCAAATAAAATGAGGTTTTATTTATTTGAAAGCGAATAATAAGTTGGTTTGGAGAGGTGACCGCTTGACTCCTATGGGAGCAGCGAGAAAGTCCGAGACCCTGCAGGAGCGTGAGCTGTGAAGCGGCTCGGCGCTCGCCCCAATGAGTCATGTGGTCACCTCGGAAAACAATTTACACATCTAAGTTTAAAAGGCGGTTACAATCAATCATCAATAGCTATCAGTTTTTCAGTGCCCTCGTAGCTGAGGAGGCTCGCCACTCGCCCCGTGGAAAGCGAAGTGTATTCAGGCTGCGGTTCATAGCAACAAACATTACGAAAACAGCCAAACAAATACAAACACAAAAGCCAATCGAAACTTAATTAATTTTCAAGGAGGAAGTAAGGTGAAAGAGATAAAATCAGCTGCGGTTATTGGTTCTGGAGTAATGGGTGCAGCGATTGCGGCACAGTTTCTTAATGCAGGCATTTCTACCGTTCTTCTGGATATTGTGCCAAATCAGTTAACAGAAGAAGAGAAACAGAAAGGATTAACGAAAAAGGATAAGATGGTAAGAAATAGATATGGACTGCTTGCCATCGAAAAAATGAAAACAGATTCTCCTAGTCCACTCACCTCTTTTCATAATTTATCGCTTTTAACAATAGGGAATCTAGAGGATGATTTATCACTTCTGAAGGAAGTAGATTGGATAGTTGAAGCGATAATTGAAGATGTTCAAATAAAAAAGGAATTATTTAAAAAGGTAGATCAATATAGAAAAAAAGAATCAATTGTTAGCAGTAATACTTCTGGTATCTCCATAAATAAAATGAAAGAGACTCTTTCTGCAGATTTCCAAGCACACTTTTTAGGGACTCACTTTTTTAATCCGCCTCGCTATATTAAATTGATGGAAATAATTCCTACAGAAGAAACTGACCCCGTAGTGGTGAAAATCATAAGTGATTTTGCTGAAGAGACATTAGGAAAAGTGGTAGTAAAAGCCAGTGATACTCCTAATTTCATTGCGAATCGAATTGGTTCATATGCTTTTTTAAACATTGTGAAAGAAATGATGAAGGCTGATTTAACAATCGATGAAGTGGATCAATTAACTGGTCCGCTAATTGGCCGCCCGAAAAGTGCCACCTTTCAAACCTTAGATATGGTTGGCTTAGATACTTTTTATCAGGTCATTCAAAATATGCAAGGAAAAATGCAAATGGCAGAAGAAATAGAGATGTACCAAATCCCAGCTTTGCTAGAAGCAATGCTTAAGAAGAAGATGCTTGGTAGAAAAGTTGGAAAAGGGTTTTATAGTAAAACAGAAAAAGGATTAAAAGTTTTAGATTATCATACATTCACATACAAGGATTTAACAGCAACGAAAGAAAATGTGGTTAAAAAGCCTCTTTCATCGTTTTTACAGGAAAAAAATAAAAAAGCATTTTTTTTATGGAATGGAATTGCCCCATTTTTGCTTTACTCTGCAAAAATGGCTGGTGAGATAACAGATTCCATTTATGAGTTAGATCAGGCTGTTCAATCTGGTTTTAACTGGAAAAATGGTCCGTTTCGTTTATGGGATAAATTGTCTCTAAAAAACACGATCGAGCGAATGGAAGAAGAATTAATGGATATTCCTTTATGGATCAAAGAAATGATTGATCATGGATTTGACCAATTTTATAAAGAAATTAATGGGGTGGAGCATTATTATCATAAAGGACAATATTTGCCCATTCCAAAAAGTATGGATCAAATAAGCATTCGAGAAAGTAAAAAGCAAAGAGATCCCCTTCTTTCTAATGATGGAGCAAGTCTAATAGAGATAGGGGATGGTGTCTTATTGCTTGAATTACACAGTAGAAATATGAGTATTGGTGTCGATATTCTGACGATGATTGAGAAATCGATAGCATTGATAGAGGCGCAGGAATTTAAAGGGTTGATTATTGGTAGTGAAAAAAAGAGTTTTAGCCTCGGTGCAAATTTAGCATTGATGCTTCTAGAAGCACAAAACGAAGATACTGTTGAAATAGAGCTAGCCGTCCGCCGTTTTCAGCAAGCAATGAAGCGCATAAAATATTGCAAAAAGCCAGTTGTAGCGGCTCCTTATCAAAAAACATTAGGGGGAGGAGCGGAAATTTGTCTAGCGGCAAGCAAGGTGCAAGCTTCCTTAGAAACGTATATTGGTCTTGTGGAAACAGGGGTTGGGCTTATTCCAGGTGGTGGAGGAACAACCGAATTGTATTGTAATAAATGGAGAAAAAAGCCAAGTTCTTCAACGGAGGATTTACTAAAGCTTACAGGAGAGGTATTTCAGACGATTTTAACAGCTAAGGTTGCTACTTCTGCCGCCCATGCAAAGGAAATAGGCTTTTTTACGGAGATGGATGGGATAACCAATAATGAACGATTTATATTAAGAGATGCCAAAAAAGCCGTCCTACAATTAGCCAATGAAAATTATCTCCCTCCAAAAAAAGAAAAAATTGTTGTGTCAGGTAGAAATGGCTATCAATTCTTAATGAAGGAAATAGTAAAGCTACAAAAAATCGGGTTTATATCGGAGTATGATGCCTTCATTGCAAGCAATCTTGCAACAGTTCTTACAGGCGGCGATGTAGATTGTGGAGCATTGGTAGAGGAGGATTATCTATTAGACCTAGAAAGAGAAGCTTTTATTCGTTTGATTAGAAAACAAGAGACACAGCAAAGAATGCTGCATTTATTACAAACAGGGAAGCCATTGACAGCGAAATAAAGATGAAAAACCTTGAAAGGAAGGAAAGGATTACTATGCAAAAGGGTGGAAGTTTTTTAACAGAACCAATCACCATAGACGCTATCTTTACACCAGAGGATTTTACAGAAGAGCATCAAATGATTGCAGAAATGACAAGTGAATTTGTGCAAAAAAAGGTATTGCCACATTTAGCTGAAATGGAAAATCATCAATTTACAATTACGAAACAATTGATGGAAGAAGCAGGAGAGTTAGGACTCTTAAGCTCAGATATTCCTGAAGCATATGGCGGTTTGGGATTGGATAAAATTAGTACAGCAGTTATTTCGGAAATGATGTCCGTGGCAGGGGGGTTCTCTGTTACGCACGGTGCCCATATAGGAATTGGCTCATTGCCGATTGTCTTATTTGGAAATAAAGCGCAGAAGGAAAAGTATTTACCAGCATTAGCTAGCGGTAAAAAAATAGCATCTTACGCATTAACAGAACCTACGGCCGGATCAGATGCGCTTAGTGTAAAAACAAAGGCTGTTTTAAATGAGGCAGGCACACATTATCGTTTAACAGGAGAAAAGCAATGGATTACGAATTCTGGAATTGCAGATATATTTATTGTATATGCAAAAGTCGATCAAGAGTATTTTACTGCCTTTATCGTTGAAAAAGAATTTTCTGGTGTGTCAGTGGGAAAAGAAGAAAAAAAATTAGGAATCAAGAGCTCATCAACTTGCGCAGTCCGTTTTGATCAGGTAGAAATACCCATTGAAAATGTCTTGGGAGAGGTAGGAAAAGGCCATTTAATTGCATTAAATATCTTAAACATTGGGCGCTATAAACTAGGCCTTGGAGCTATTGGCGCTAGCAAGGAAGCCCTTAAAAAGACGATTGCCTATACAAAACAACGAATACAATTTTCCACCCCAATAGCTCATTTTCCTCTAACACTTGAAAAGTATGCGACGATGGCTTCTTATATTTATGCCGCAGAAAGCACTGTTTATCGAACAGCTGGAATGCTTTCAGAAGCAATGGATGAACTATCGGACGATGTAGAAATGAAAGTAATGGCAAAAATTATTAATGAATACGTAATTGAGTGTAGTTTAAATAAGATTTTTGCATCAGAAGTATTAGATATGGTTGTAGATGAATGTGTTCAACTTCATGGTGGTAATGGTTTTATGGAAGACTATGATATTGTTAGAATGTACCGCGATTCAAGAATCAATCGTATCTTTGAAGGAACAAATGAAATAAACAGGTTAATGATACCTCCTACCTTGGCGAAAAAGTGCCTAAAAGGTGAGCTTCCCATTTTGTCCCTAGCAGCGATGACAGAAAAAGAGATGCTTTCCTATCTTCCGGATGAACCAGATGGAAAACCGTTATCACAAGAAAAGATGCTCCTCTCCAATGCAAGAAAAATTACCTATCTCTTATTTGGAATGATGCTGAGACAATATAAGCAACAATTGGAAGAACAGCAAGAGATTATGGTGAATCTAACAAATTTAATCAATGCTGTCTTTGCAATGGATTCTTGTATTATAAGAACGGAAAAGGCGATGATAAAGGGCAAGAACGATGAAATGCAAAAATTATTATATACGGAAATATATTGCCAAGAAGCCTTCCAACAAGTGATTTTAGAGGCAACAGATACTTTAGCATATATGCTTAGCGGCGATGAATTAAGATTAGCCCTTTCCGTATTGAAGAAATATACTAGATTTACGCCAAAGCCGATTATTAGAAGTAAGAGAGAGGCTGCTAAATGTATATTAAAAGCCGGTGGATATCAGGTATAATTTTATTGATAAGAATGATTCAAGGTTCTTCAGACAGTTTGGGTTACTATCATGAAGAACCTTTCTCTTGTATCAACCCAATAACTTTATGGTTATCTTCCTTTTCAAAAGAGAAGAAGTTCCATTTTGCATAACGCAAAAATGAATGGAGAAATCTAGTTAGGAGATAAGTTCCGTAGAGGTCTTCTTTATTGAAGTTTCACTTTATATAAAATTGTGATAATATTTAGTTGGATGTTATAAAATACATAGATTATGGGTGATGGAATGAAAGTTACTTTTTATTGGTATCCAAAATGCTCAACTTGTCGTAAGGCAAAAAAGTGGCTGGATGAAAATCATGTGTCATATGAAGAAGTACATATTGTCGATAATCCTCCTTCCCGCGAATTATTAGAGGATTTGTATAAAAAAAGTGGTCTAGAATTAAAGAAATTCTTCAATACGTCTGGACAGAAATACAGAGATCTAGGATTAAAGGATAAAATGAAAGAATCATCAGAGGACGAACTGCTTGATTTACTTGCTTCTGATGGCATGTTAATAAAAAGACCTTTAACGACAGATGGAAATAAAGTTACATTAGGCTTTAAAGAAGAAATGTTTAAAGAAAGTTGGGCATAACATTACCTGCTTTTTTTAATAGGTGGCTCTAAGATAAAGGGCAAATATGATTTTACGGAGGGGTTAATAATGACGGTACCAAAGGATTTAAGATATTCAAAAGAACATGAATGGGTAAAAGTTGAAGGAGATAATGCTCGTATAGGAATTACACATTTTGCACAATCTGAATTAGGCGATATCGTATTTGTTGAACTACCGGAAGTAGGCGATGAAGTAACTGCGAATGAGCCTTTTGGAAGTGTAGAATCTGTAAAGACAGTTTCGGAATTATATGCTCCAATCAGCGGTAAAGTAGTAGAAGTAAATGAGGATCTTAGTGATAATCCAGAGTATGTTAACGAATCTCCTTATGAAAATGCTTGGATGGTAATTATTGAACCAAGTGATAAAGCAGACATTGAAACACTAATGACTGCAGAGCAATATGAAGACATGACGAATGAAGGATAATTCTTAGTAATGATGACATCGGTAAATTGCCGATGTCTTTTCTTCAATAGAGTGCTTAATTAGATAAATATTAAGTTGAAAATTGTTCCATTAACCTACTTCTTTCTCTTTAAGTTTGAATATGTTAAAGTATATCAAATAACTCCTTTAGGTGATCAAAATGAAAAAAGTAATCATTGTGGAAGGCAAATCGGATAAACGAAAAGTAGAAAAAATTGTACGTGAACCGGTGGATATTATTTGCACAAATGGAACAATTGGCGTTTCGAAGCTGGATGAATTATTAGAAGAATTAATGGATAAAGATGTGTATATTCTAGTGGATGCAGACAAATCTGGAGATAAGATAAGAAAGCAGTTTAAAAGAGAGCTTCCAGAAGCAGAATTTCTTTATATTGATCGGAAGTACAAAGAAGTTGCTACCTCTCCTGAACATCATTTAGCAACACTATTATTACAGGCAAACATTGAGATTAATGCAAAATATTTAGATGCAAGGATGAATGGATTATGATAGATTGGAAGATCGACCAATGGGAGAAACAAATCAAGGATGCTCCTCTTGTATGTCTTTATTTGTATACTCCCCTTTGCGGAACATGTATGGTTGCTTCTAAAATGCTAACAATATTACATACAATGAAGCCAGATTTACATTTAGGAAAAATGGATTTGAATTATGCACCAGAATTAGCGGTAGAGTACGAAGTCGAAAGTGTTCCATGTTTAGTTATTGTAGAAGAGGGATTGCTAAAGGAAAAATTGTATAGATTTGAATCGGTTCCTCATTTAGTAGAGGTTATCAATAAATATACGAAGTAGAAAGACTCTTTTTCAGACAGAAAGGGTATTTCTTTTATGGCTTGGTGGATAAACGAGGTGGCACCATCCATAAAAGCCAGTTTACTAAAAAAAAGGTAACAGTAACAAATCACTTTTTCTAAAAAGACTATCGATCCCAAAGCAAAGCTTACCAATACGTATTTTAATTCTAGGATTAAAAAAAGATTATTCTTATAAAGCAGGTTTTTTCTATTATTGCAAGAATAAGTAATATAAGATTGTTCGGCAGAAAGTAGGAGATGCTTTTGCAGGAGTGGATGACAAGTTTTGTAGATAAGTTGAACCGTAAAGAGTCTTTAAAACCATTATTAAGAAACACTTCTTTTTCATTAGCAATATCATGTCAAAAGGATGCCTATTTAGTGGAGGTAAGGAACAATCATTTTTCATGGAAAAGGATGAAAGAGGAGAATCCAGATGTATGGTTAATGGGGGAAAGAGAAAGTATTCACTCCATTGCAAGTGGAGAGATTCTTCTGAGAGAAGCAAAAAAGAACGGATTGATTCAAATAGATGGATCTTTAAGAAAAATCCTTTTGTTAGAATCTCTGCTTTTCTTATGCAATTCACCGCCTGAAAAACGAATCGGTTAAGTAGGGGGATCCTAAAAGAATAGTTCTTTCCTTTTTCCTGAAATCCCCCTTTTCTTCCAGAAAGGGACTGAGATTTCAGGTTATTTTTTGATTCTTTCTTTCTCGTTTTCTCTCTTATATCCCCCTTTTTTTATCGAATTAATTATGTTAGAAAATCTAACAGTATTTAATGGAAAATTCAGAAAAAATATTATATTAAAAAATGTGTTGACACGAATATCAGTAAGTGGTAAATTACATCTATCATGTTAGCGAATTATAAATTTCATATCGATAATGAAACTCTTATCAAGAGAGGTGGAGGGATGTGCCCTATGAAACCCGGCAACCGTCAGTATACTGAAACGGTGCCAATTCACACAAAGCGTTTAGCTTTGATAGATGAGAGAAAGGGATATTATTAATAATAGAAACCTTTCTGCTCATCTTGCAGAAAGGTTTTTTTATTATGTGGAATGATATGATGTACTTTGTTAAAAACTATTTTAAAATAGTTATCGATAAAGTGGAATTTTAGATAGAAGTAGGTGAACAATATGATTAATGTTAACGCAGTTAAAAAAATATATACCTCTAGAAGCGGGAAGGTCACTGCAGTCGATCACGTAGACTTAACCATTCATTCAGGAGAGATATTTGGAATAATCGGATATAGTGGTGCAGGAAAAAGTACATTAATCAGAATGCTGAACGGATTGGAGATTCCTACTGAAGGAAGTGTTTCGGTTGCAGGACATGAGGTTTCTAAAATTAAAGGAAGCAAGCTTCGTAAGGCGAGACAAGAAATCAGTATGATATTTCAACATTTCAATCTGCTGTGGTCAAGAACGGTAAAAGAAAACATCGCTTTTCCTTTAGAAATAGCAGGCGTAAAAAAATCAGCAAGAGAAAAGAAAGTGCTTGAGTTAATCAAGCTAGTAGGATTGGAAGGAAGAGAAGATGCATATCCTTCACAATTGAGTGGTGGTCAAAAACAGCGTGTTGGCATCGCAAGAGCACTTGCGAGTGATCCAAAAGTTCTTCTTTGTGATGAAGCCACCTCAGCATTGGATCCGCAAACGACGGATGCCATCTTAGATTTGTTAGTGGATATTAATAAGCGTCTTGGTCTTACAATTGTTCTTATTACACACGAAATGCATGTTATTCGGAAGATATGCCACCGAGTTGCTGTAATGGAAGAGGGGAGTGTAGTAGAAACGGGACCTGTTATTGATGTTTTTAAAAAGCCCCAGAAAGAAATCACCAAACGTTTTGTTCAACAAGTCATTGAGCCAGAAGAAGCGAAGGACACAATTGATCATTTAATAGCGCAATACAAAACTGGAAGCTTGGTAATGCTAGGATTTGTTGGTGAAAGTGCAGAACAGCCTGTTATCACAAATCTAATTCGATCTTTTTCTGTTTCGGTGAATATCATTCAAGGGAAAATTTCTCCGACGCAAAATGGATCGTATGGAACTTTGTATATTCATATGGATGGAGAGAAAGAAGAAATAGAGAAAGCTATTCAATACCTTCATTCTCAAGAAATTAGTGTGGAGGTGATCGAAGGATGACCGAAAGTTTACTGCCAAATGTAGATTGGGAAATAATGTGGAAAGCCACAGTAGAAACCCTTTTTATGACTGGATTCTCGATTATTTTTACCTTTATACTCGGAATTATTCTAGGGATTACTTTATTCTTAACTGGTAAAGGGAATATGTGGAATAATGCTTTTGTTAACAAAGTGATTAGTGCAATTGTTAATATTTTTCGTTCCATCCCTTTCATTATTTTATTGGTTTTATTAATACCATTAACAACTTTCTTAATCGGTACGATGATTGGACCGAAAGCAGCTTTACCATCTTTGATAATTGGAGCTGCTCCGTTTTATGCAAGACTTGTAGAAATCGGCCTTCGTGAAGTAGATAAAGGAGTCATCGAAGCTGCAAAGTCAATGGGAGCAAAACCAACTACGATTATCTTTAAAGTTCTTTTGCCAGAATCTATGCCAGCACTTGTTTCAGGAATTACGGTAACTACGATTGCGCTAGTTGGATCTACTGCAATGGCAGGGATTATTGGTGCAGGGGGACTTGGGAATTTAGCTTACTTACAAGGGTTCCAAAGAGGTAATGGTGATGTAACACTCGTGTCAACCATTATTGTATTAATTATTGTATTTATCATCCAATTTATTGGAGATTATATAACAAAAAAATTAGATAAAAGATAAGGAGAATAAAAATGAAAAAATTATGGACATTATTAATTGCTTTGACATTTATACTTGTACTTTCTGCATGTGGATCGTCTGAAGATAAAAATGAGAGTGGTGCTTCTAACGAAGAAAAAGAAACAACTAAATTAGTGGTAGGTGCTTCTAATGTACCGCACGCTGAAATTTTAGAGGAAGCTAAGCCGATTCTTAAAGAAAAAGGAATTGATTTGGAAATTGTTACTTTCCAAGATTATGTATTGCCAAACAAAGCATTAGAATCAAAAGAATTAGATGCTAACTATTTTCAACATATCCCTTATTTGGATCAACAAATTAAAGATAATGGATATGACTTTGTAAATGCAGGTGCTATTCACATTGAGCCAATGGCAGTTTTCTCAAAAAAATATAAAAGCTTAGATGAGCTTCCAGATGGAGCGACAATCATTCTAAGTAATTCAGTTGCTGAACATGGCCGCGTGCTTTCTCTTTTAGAAAAAGGTGGATTAATTAAACTAAAAGATGGAATTGATAAAGTGAATGCAACAATCGAAGATATTGTAGAAAATCCAAAAAATATTCAATTAAAAGCAGATTATGAGCCATCATTACTTCCTCAAATCTTCAATAATAATGAAGGGGATGCAGTTGTTATCAATGCAAACTATGCATTAGATGCAGGTTTAAACCCAGTAGAAGATTCAATTGAAATTGAAGGAAGTGAATCTCCATATGCGAATATCATTACCGTTCGTAAAGGAGATGAAAGCAAAGAAGCTATTAAGACATTGGTAGAAGTACTTCATTCAAAAGAAATTCAAGATTTCATCAATACAGAATATAAAGGTGCAGTTGTACCAGTTAGTGAATAAGATTTAAAGGAGATGTTCCTATAAAAGACCAAAACATAAAGCAAATATCCAATTGAGAATGAAGTCGCTTCTATCAATAATGGATATAGCTTGTGTATCGGTCTTTATAGGGACATTTTTTTATGATGTTTCAAAATAAAGTTGTTTTCAATGAAGATTTTCTCATTTTAAAGGGAGGATTCCATTTCCATTAAGTACTAGGGCTAAATTCAATACGTGTATAAATACTAAAACGATGCACTATATTAGTGCAGGATTTGACAGCCAGTAATAAATAGTTTAAAGTACCTATCATTTATACGAAAGTAACGTTATGGAATATAATAAGGAAAGAAATCGTTACCAAGATGACGGATAAATAGATATTGATAAGTGGATGAAGTGTATTTATTTTGTTTTTATGATAATTTTCCTTATAGAACTGGAAGCAATAGGTTGCTATCAGTTTTTATTTGTTATAAGATTAGAATGATAATAAATTGATAATGAAGTTTCGACAATTTTGTGAACAAAACTTCTTTTTACTATGGAGGTATTATAATATGAGTCAACCTAAATTAGTCATTAATGATTTACATGTTTCAATCGAAGAAAAAGAAATTATTAAAGGTCTTAACTTAGAAATCAAAGGTGGAGAAATTCACGCAATCATGGGACCAAACGGAACTGGTAAATCTACTTTATCTTCTGCAATCATGGGTCACCCGAAATATGAAGTAACTAGCGGTGAAGTAAGCCTTGATGACGAAGATGTATTAGAAATGGAAGTAGATGAGCGCGCGCGTGCAGGTCTATTTTTAGCGATGCAATATCCGAGCGAAATAAGTGGTGTAACAAATGCTGATTTCTTACGTTCTGCTTTAAACAGCCGCTTAGGCGAAGGAAATGAGATTTCATTAATGAAGTTTATCCGCAAAATGGATGAAAACATGGACTATCTAGAAATGGATCCAGATATGGCACAGCGTTATTTAAATGAAGGTTTCTCTGGTGGAGAGAAGAAACGTAATGAAATTCTTCAATTAATGATGTTAAACCCTAAAATTGCAATTTTAGATGAAATTGATTCTGGCTTAGACATTGATGCACTAAAAGTTGTTTCAAAAGGAATCAACAAAATGCGTAAAGAACGTAAAGAAGATTTTGGTTGCTTAATCATTACTCACTACCAACGTTTATTAAATTATATCACTCCTGATTACGTTCACGTAATGATGCAAGGTCGTGTTGTTAAATCTGGCGGTCCTGAGCTTGCACAACGCCTAGAAGCAGAAGGATATGATTGGATTAAAAAAGAGCTAGGTATTGAAGACGAAACTGTTGAACAAGAAGCGTAATTGTTAGGAGGATTGACCAATGACAACGGATATTAAATTACCATTTGACCAAGAATATCTTTCCTCTTTTTCGAAAGATATGAACGAGCCTTCTTGGCTAACGGAGCTGCGTGTTAATGCTTTAGAACAAGCAGATTCTCTTCCAATGCCAAGACCGGATAAAACAAATATTAAAAACTGGAACTTTACACAATTTGAAAAACACATTGTAAGCAGTGAAGATTTTTCTGATGTAAATGACTTGCCAGAACAAGTAAAAGCACTTATCGATTTAGAAAAGAATAAAACACTTTATATTCAAAGAAATAACCGTCCAACTTTCTTAGCTGTTTCGAATGAATTAAAAGAAAGTGGCGTAATTTTTACTGATATTTTCACAGCAGCTAGAGAGTATAGTGACTTATTGCAAAAATACTTTATGAAAGATGCTGTTAAAGTTGATGAGCATAAATTAACGGCTTTACATGCGGCTCTTTTAAATGGTGGAGTATTCTTGTATGTTCCTAAAAATGTAGTAGTGGAAGAACCAATTCAATCTATTTTCTTACATGATGACAAAGAAGCAAACCTTTTTAACCATGTTATTGTTGTAGCAGAAGATAATAGTTCTGTTGTTTATGTAGAAAACTATGTTTCTACCGTTGATCCTGAAGAAGCAGTGTTCAATATTGTTACAGAAGTAATTGCTAACGCAAATGCAAAAGTTCAATATGGGGCAGTTGATAATTTAGCGCATGGTGTTACTACGTATGTAAATCGCCGAGGTGTTGCAGGTCGTGATGCTAAAATTGAATGGGCATTAGGCTTCATGAATGATGGTAATACAATTTCTGATAATACCACATTCCTAATGGGCGATGGCTCATATGGTGACACAAAATCAGTAGTAGTTGGTCGCGGAGATCAAAAGCAAAACTTTACAACAAAAGTAGTTCATTATGGTAAGAGCTCAGAAGGCTATATCTTAAAGCATGGTGTAATGAAAGATAAAGCTTCTTCTATCTTCAATGGTATTGGAAAAATCGAACATGGTGCTACGAAAGCAAATGCAGAGCAAGAGTCTCGTGTTCTGATGTTAAGTGAAAAAGCTAGAGGCGATGCGAACCCAATTCTATTAATTGACGAAGATGATGTAACTGCAGGTCATGCTGCATCTGTTGGTAGAGTTGATCCTTTACAATTGTATTACTTAATGAGCCGTGGTATTCCGCAACATGAAGCAGAAAGATTAGTTATTCATGGTTTCCTTGCTCCAGTTGTAGAACAATTGCCAATTGAAGGTGTTAAAAAGCAATTAGTAGAGGTAATTGAAAGGAAAGTAAGATAATGGATAGTAAACATATTCGTTCTTACTTTCCGATTTTAAACCAAGAAGTCAACGGAAATCCTTTGGTTTATCTTGATAGTGCGGCCACTTCTCAAAAACCTGTCCAGGTAATTGAAACATTAGAAAAATACTATCGAGAGTATAATTCTAATGTTCACCGTGGCGTTCATACCTTAGGGACAAAAGCGACGGATGCTTACGAAGGAGCAAGGGAAAAGGTAAGGAAGTTTATCTCTGCTTCTTCGATAGAAGAAATTATCTTCACTCGCGGAACTACAACAGCTCTTAATACAGTTGCACAAAGCTATGCGATGGAAAATATAAAAGAGGGGGATGAAATAGTCATCACCCCAATGGAACATCATAGTAATATCATTCCATGGCAGCAAGTTGCTAAAAAAACGGGAGCAACACTTAAATATTTGCCTCTTCAAGCAGATGGCACGGTAGCGATTGCTGATGTGGAAGAAACAGTTACTCCGGCAACAAAGTTAGTTTCTATTGCTTATGTTTCTAATGTTCTAGGAGTTATTAATCCAATAAAAGAAATAGCTGCGATTGCGCATAAAAATGGAGCTGTTCTTGTAGTAGACGCAGCCCAAGGCGCTCCCCATGTAAAAATTGATGTGCAAGATTTGGATTGTGATTTTCTTGGGTTCTCTGCTCATAAAATGTGTGGTCCAACGGGAATTGGGGTACTTTATGGAAAGAAACATCTTTTAGAAAACATGGAGCCAATTGAATTTGGTGGGGAAATGATTGATTTTGTCGGATTATATGAATCTACTTGGAAAGAACTTCCTTGGAAGTTTGAAGCAGGGACGCCAATCATTGCAGGTGCTATTGGATTAGGGGCTGCAATTGATTTCCTCGAAGAAATCGGCTTAGAGAATATAACGGAACATGAGCATAAATTAGCAGCCTATGCAATAGAGAAAATGTCTTCTATTAACGGTTTAACAATTTATGGTCCGCAAAGTGCAAATAATCGGGCTGGCGTTATCACTTTTAATATTGAAGATGTTCACCCTCATGATGTTGCAACAGTGTTGGATGCTGAAGGAATTGCTGTACGTGCAGGACATCACTGTGCACAACCATTAATGAAATGGCTAAATGTTTCTGCAACCGCTCGTGCAAGTTTTTATCTATATAATTCGGAAGAAGATATTGATAAGCTTGTGGAAGGGATTGGCAAAACAAAGGAGTATTTTAGCGATGTCTTTTAATAATTTAGATTCTCTTTATAGAAGTGTTATTATGGATCATTATAAAAATCCTCGGAACAAAGGAGTTCTTGAAGGTAGCTTGACCGTTAATATGAATAATCCAACTTGTGGGGACCGCATTCTTCTAACAATGAAATTGGAAGATGGGGTTGTCGTCGATACGAAATTTGATGGAGAAGGATGCTCTATTAGCATGTCTTCTGCATCCATGATGACACAAGCAATTAAAGGAAAGACAGTCGAGCAGGCGTTGAAAATGTCTGAGTCATTCTCTGAGATGATTCAAGGAAAAGACTACTCGGATGATATGGACTTGGGGGACATTGAAGCACTTCAAGGTGTTAGTAAATTCCCTGCAAGAATCAAATGTGCAACACTAGCTTGGAAGGCAATGGAAAAAGGGATAAACGAAGGTTAAATTCGTAGGATTACCACCAAGGTTGCATGTAGAATGGAGGAAAATGAAATGGCAAAAAAGATGCCCGAAATTGGGGATTATAAATATGGATTTTCAGACAAAGACGTTTCTATCTTTCGTTCCAAACGTGGATTAACGAAAGAAATCGTTGAAGAAATTTCAAAAATGAAGGCTGAACCACAATGGATGTTAGACTTCCGCTTGAAATCATTAGAGCATTTTTATAAAATGCCAATGCCACAATGGGGTGGCGATCTATCTGCTTTAAACTTTGATGAAATTACGTATTATGTAAAACCATCAGAGAAGACAGAAAGATCTTGGGATGAAGTACCAGATGAAATCAAACAAACATTTGATAAGCTTGGTATTCCAGAAGCAGAGCAAAAATACTTAGCTGGTGTGTCTGCTCAGTATGAATCAGAGGTTGTTTACCATAATATGCAAGAAGATCTTGAGAAAATGGGGATTGTTTTCAAAGATACGGATTCTGCATTAAGAGAAAATGAAGATATTTTCCGTGAGCATTGGGCAACAGTTATCCCAGCCACAGATAATAAGTTTGCTGCCTTAAACTCAGCAGTATGGTCTGGTGGATCTTTCATTTATGTTCCAAAAGGAATTAAAGTGGATACGCCATTACAAGCGTACTTCCGTATTAACTCTGAAAATATGGGACAATTTGAAAGAACGTTAATCATCGTGGATGAGGGTGCAAGTGTGCATTACGTTGAAGGATGTACAGCACCAGTATACACAACTAACTCTCTTCATAGTGCGGTTGTTGAAATCATTATTAAAAAAGATGCATATTGCCGTTATACGACGATTCAAAACTGGGCAAATAACGTATACAATTTAGTTACAAAGCGTGCTGTTTGTGATGCGAATGCTACAATGGAATGGATCGATGGAAATATTGGTTCTAAATTAACGATGAAATACCCTGCTGTTATCTTAAGAGGGGAAGGCGCAAGAGGAATGACTTTATCTATCGCTCTTGCTGGTAAAGGACAACACCAAGATGCTGGAGCAAAAATGCTTCACTTAGCTCCAAATACATCATCTACGATTGTTTCTAAATCTATTTCGAAACAAGGTGGAAAAGTAACATACCGTGGGATTGTTCACTTTGGACGTAAAGCCGATGGTGCCCGTTCCAATATCGAATGTGACACATTAATTATGGATAACAAGTCTACTTCCGATACTATTCCATACAATGAAATTTTAAATGACAATATTTCATTAGAGCACGAAGCAAAAGTTTCGAAAGTATCTGAAGAGCAATTATTCTACCTAATGAGTAGAGGCATTTCCGAAGAAGAAGCAACAGAAATGATCGTAATGGGCTTTATCGAGCCATTCACAAAAGAATTACCAATGGAATATGCAGTTGAAATGAACCGTCTGATCAAGTTCGAGATGGAAGGTTCTATCGGTTAATATTTCTTAAGATAGGAGGCGAACTTTTCGAAGTTCGTCTTCTTTTTTATGCTAGGATGTTGAAGAGGCAACGGAATTATAAATATTTGGTCAGACCACTTTAATTTTATCCTCTTTTCCTATATAATTTCTTTATTGGAAAAGAGGGTGTATGATGGAGAAAACAAAACCTTATGGAACAGTCCTATTAAGGGCTGCAAAAATTATGGATTATCTTTCGGAAAATCCAAATCAAACTTTGCAAAGTATTGCTCAAAACACAGAAATGACCACTTCTACTACTTTAAAAATATTGGACACTTTATTGTTGATAGGCTTTGTTAGCAGGGATAAAAATAAAAATTATCGATTAGGATCCAAACTTATTCGGTATGCCAATCAAGGTGTGGATCAACTGGATTTAGTAGAGTTAACTTTTCCTTATTTAGAAAAACTGCAAAAATTAATTGATGAAACCATTCATTTAGGTGTACTCGCAGACAATGAAATTTTATATGTAAACAAATTAGAGGCTAAACATCAGACAATAAGAATGTCATCAAGGGTAGGGATAACAAGACCTTTATACAGTTCAGCAATGGGAAAAGCCGTTCTGGCAGAATTTGATGAAGAGGATTATTCACAATATATAAAAGAAACTCCATTAGTTCCATTTACAGAGCATACAATAACGAACTCTTTAAAACTGGCTTCCGAGCTACAGAAAGTGAGAGAGACTGGTATTGCCTTTGATGATGAAGAAATGGAGAAGGATATTTTCTGTATTGGAGCTTCCTTAAAAAAAGATGGGGAAATCATTGGGGCTTTTAGTGTAAGTATGCCGAAATATAGGCTCACCGAAGACTTTAAAAGGCAAATAATTAAGGCAATCGTCGAAACGAAAAATGAGGTAATTCAAGCTGTGGCTCATTAAATCGTTTCGGCGATTTTTTATATTTTATGACTAGCGTTTACATTTTTCGAAAAAGTATGTATAATCAAATTGAGGTTTCTTAATAATAAAATTAAATTTCTAAATAAGAAAAGAGTGAGCGGAATGAAAAGAGTGGAAACATTACAACGCTTAAAAAATGCTGGGGTAATTGCGGTAGTTAGAGGTAATAGCAAGGAAGAGGCTGTGCAGGCAAGCAGCGCAGTAGTTCAGGGTGGCATGAAGGGAATCGAATTAACTTTTACTGTTCCTAATGCAGATAAAGCGATTAGTGAATTAGTAGAGTTGTATAAGGATAATTCTGACATTGTCATTGGTGCAGGGACTGTATTGGATGTAGTAACTGCTCGTTTAGCTATCATGGCTGGAGCAGAATATATTGTTAGCCCAAACTTTGATAAAGAAACTGCAGAATTATGTAATCTTTATCAAACACCATATCTTCCAGGGTGCTTAACCATTACAGAAATGAAAGAGGCATTAAAAGCAGGAGTAGATATTATCAAGCTATTCCCAGGTAGCGCTTACGGTCCAAGTATTGTATCCGCATTTAAAGCGCCGATGCCGCAAGTTAATATTATGCCAACAGGTGGAGTAAGCTTGGAAAACATGGAAGAGTGGTTTAAAGCAGGGGTAGTAGCAGTTGGAGTTGGAGGAAATCTATTAGCACCTGTGGCAAATGGAGATTTTGACAAAGTTACAGAGATTGCTAGTCAATATATGGATAAACTTCATCAAATTAAAGGAGCATAAAGATGGGAAAAGTAGTCACATTAGGTGAAATCATGCTTCGTCTTTCAACGAATTCTGGAGTTCGCATTGCTCAGGCTGATAGTCTTCATGCTCACTATGGCGGTGGAGAAGCAAATGTCGCAATTTCACTTGCCAATTTTGGTCACGATGTCTATTTTGCTAGTAAAACTCCAGAAAATGGCTTAGGAGAAGGAGTAGAAAAGCATTTAAATCGCTATAGAGTACATACTGATTTTCTTTTAAAAGGAGGATCTCGGTTAGGTACTTATTATGTAGAAGCTGGAATTGGTGAAAGAGCGGCAAATGTCATTTATGACCGCGCAGGGTCAAGTTTTGCTGAAATGACGGAAAGTGAGTGGCAAAAGGAAGAGCTATTTAGCAATGTTGATATCTTTCATATCTCAGGAATTACTCCTGCATTATCCTCTGATTGGAAAAAAATAACGATAACCCTTATTAAAGCGGCAAAAGACGCTGGCTGCAAAATCAGCTTTGATATAAACTATCGTGGGAAATTATGGTCCCAAAAAGAAGCAGGAGAGACGATTTCAGAAATTTTGCCACATGTAGATTATTGTTCCGCAGGCAAGCTTGATGCAATCTATCTTTTGGGAATCACTGAATACACTGGCGATGAGAATGAATTAGCCTACTACTATCAAGAGATACAGAAGAAGTTTCCGAATATTTCTATTTTATATTCTACGAAAAGAAACGTGCTTTCCGCTAGTAGCAATGAATTAATAGGAACACTATGGATGAACGATAGCTACTATGAATCACAAAAACATCTAATTAATCCCATTGTTGATCGAGTAGGCGGAGGAGATGCTTTTGCGGGAGGCGTTCTTCATGGAATATTAGTCCAAAACACACCCCAGGAGATGATTAATTTTGCTACAGCTGCATCTGCTTTAAAACATACTGTTTATGGTGATTGCAATCAATTTAGCGAGCAAGAAGTAACGAGCTTTTTATTAGCTGGATCTGGAAAAATAAATCGATAGAAGTATTTTAAAATGCAAAATGTGCACAACTTCCACGTGATGGCTAAGTATGAGGAGAATAAAGCATTTAATGATGAGTAGTAAACAAATTAAAAAATCTTGGTGAAGGTTCTCACCAGGATTTTTTATAATGGCAATATAATTGTATTTTTACATATTTCAATAATTATCCTCAAATGAAAACTGTTCCATTTGCTGATTTATAGTACCATAACTAACAGTGTCTATTGTATAAAATTTGTTTCTGCAATGGTGAAAAGATCTCGATTATTTCCACTCCTTTTATAGTATATGTTTTCCTCAATTTAAATGTAAATCCTTATAGAAATCTCTAAATCCTAACATATAGAGGGAAGGATATTCAAAATAAACTAATCATATTTGAATAAAAACGAGCTTTTTTACCCCTTTGGATAACACAGAGTATTTTCTCTATTTCTTTAAACTTAGTTATTTATGGTGATTATGATATGATATCTAGTGTAGAGGAATAGATATTGTTATTATTTATTGTTTTTTTCAAGGCGCAGTTATCGTCTAATCGAAGTGGCTACCACATCGAGAAAGACTTACATAGAGGTGATTTAATTGATTCATATTGGTTTAACTGGCTGGGGAGACCATACAAGTCTTTATGGAAAAAATACTTCATCGCAGAATAAATTAGTGGAGTATGCTGGTTATTTTCCGACAGTGGAAGTAGATGCTTCTTTTTATGCCGTGCAACCAGTGCGCAACGCAGAATCTTGGGTACGGAAAACACCAAAATCCTTTCAATTTATAGTAAAGGCATATCAAGGAATGACAGGACATAACCGCGGGGACATTCCATTTTCTTCCCATGAAGAAATGTTTTTTGCGTTTATTGACTCCTTAGTTCCTTATATAAAAGCAGGAAAACTTGCTATGGTATTATTTCAATTTCCACCATGGTTTGATTGTACAAAGGAAAATGTCCAATACTTAAGAGCTTGTAAGAAGAAAATGGGTGATATACCATGCGCCCTTGAATTTCGACATCAATCATGGTTTGATGAAAAGTATCGGAAAAGTACGCTTCAGTTTATGAGAGAAGAGAATTGGATTCATAGTATTTGTGATGAGCCACAAGTAATGCCAGGGTCTGTTCCTACTGTGTTAAAGGCTGTTGGCGAGGAAAAGGTGCTAATTCGTCTTCACGGTAGAAATTACTATGGATGGCAACAAAATAACAATCCAAATTGGCGAGAGGTTCGCTATTTATATCGCTATAATACGATGGAATTAAAAGAATGGGTCGAAAATATTAGTCAGCTTGAAAAGGAATGTAAAAATGTTTATGTTCTTTTTAATAATAACTCTGGTGGAGATGCTGCTGACAACGGCAAAGAACTTATTGAATTACTAAATATAGAATATACGGATTTAGCTCCAAGACAATTAGATTTATTTTAAAATAGTGGAGCAAATCGAAGAAGGAGAAGACGAATCTCCTTGGATAAATAAATGCCTAATAAAAAGAGAAAAATTCAAAACAAGGAAGGCGAGAAGATGGAAGTCATCCATATATATCATACTAATGATTTACATAGCCATTTTGAAAATTGGCCAAGAATTTATGAATTGCTGCGTGAAAGAAAAAAATGGCATGAAGAGGCCGGCGAAGCTGTTTATTTATTTGATATAGGCGACCATTTGGATTTGTCTCATCCTTATACTGAAGCGACGAAAGGTAGAATTAATACAGAGCTATTAAATAAAGAGCGCTATGATGCAGTGACAATAGGGAACAATGAAGGGATTACCTTGCCATATGAGGCATTAGATCACTTATATGATGGTGCCTTATTCGATGTAATTGTTGCAAACCTTTATAAGAAGAACAGAGAACGACCAGCATGGGCTATCCCTCATCAAATATATACTACCGCAAAAGGAACAAAAATTGGTGTAGTTGGCATTACTGCATATTTTGAACAATTATATGAGCTTTTAGGATGGAAGTTGACAGAACCCATGCAAGAACTATCTAAGCAAATAGAAGAGCTTAGAGGACAGGTAGACATCATTATATTGTTATCCCATTTAGGAATAAATGATGATGAGATGATAGCAACAAATTTTCCAGAAATAGATGTTATTTTGGGTGCACATACACACCATATTTTTCATCAAGGAAAAATAATCAATAATAATCTCCAAGGTGCTGCCGGAAAGTATGGCTATTATGTAGGCCATATTGAAATAAAGATTGATGATTTAAAGAAAGTAATGGATAAAAAGGCAATATTATATGAAACAAGTAAATTGCCGATAGCGAACGAGGAAGAAGCCATCATTGAAAATTATTACTTGCAAGGGAAACAAGCTTTATCAGAAAAAGCAGTTACCATTGATGAGTACTATTCTCGTGAATTTCTTGCGAAAATACTCTGTGAAAAATTAGTCTCATGGTGTCATTCTGATTGCGCCATCCTTAATGAAGGATTAATACTAAATGGCTTACAGCCAGGGGATGTTACTTTCTTTGATTTATTATCCATTTGTCCACATCCGATTAATCCATGTAATGTTACCTTAACAGGAGCTGAATTAAAGGAAATTTTGCTTGATATGAAAGCAGAAAAATGGGAGACGTTGCAGGTGAAAGGTCTCGGCTTTAGAGGGACTTTAATGGGGAAAATGATTTCAGCGGGAATTACAGAAGAAAAAAGTGGAGAAAGAGTTAGATATTTTATACAATCTAAAGAAATACTAGCAGATCAGTACTATGTCATTACAGTGCCAGATATGTTGACGTTTGGTAATTTCTTTCCATCTATTTATCGAGCTGCAAAGAAAGACTATTTTCTTCCTGAATTTATGCGAAATATACTTGCAGAAAGGTTGCGAAATAGGATAAAAGCATAAGGAGCTATTTTTTTGTGGAATTTTGAAATGCAAGAATTTAACTAACACAGATTCCTCCTCTTTTGAATATAATTACCATGAAGGTAAAGAGAGGAGTGAGCACAAAGTATTATGATTGATGTGTATCCTGTTGATATCAATGGACATACTTTTATTGCGGTCTCAGTACTATTGCCTAAAACTACCTTGCTTGCAGTGAAAAATGATAAGGGGTATATCATGTGCGGTGCGCTAGATATAGGATTGTTAAATGATAAGCTAAAGGACAGAAAGATAATTGCTGGAAGAGCAGTTGGAGTTAGAACGATTGAGCAATTACTAGAGGCGCCTTTGGAGTCAGTTACAGTAGAAGCGGAGACTTATGGAATTCATAAAGGCATGATAGGCAAAGAAGCATTACTGAAAATGGTTTAATAATATAAGTGTACAGAAAGCTTAACGAATGGGGATTTTTATTTTCGTTAAGCTTTCTTTCTATAAGGAATAATTTTCTTTTTATTTTCAATAGGTCTAAAGAAACAAGAGGAATTGTACGATATAATAATTATATACAAAAATAATTAGGAGCCATTAAAGCATGAAATTAGTTGGGACGAAAAATATACAAGAAGGTGCTATCTTAGCAAAGCCCATTTTAAATGATCGTGGAAAGGTGTTAGTAAATAGTGGGGTGCGACTAGAGGATAGAATTATTAAAAGGCTGCTTGATTTTGGCGTCAGCTACGTATATTTGGAGGATAAGCATACAAAGGATATAGAAGTAATTGCTGCAATTTCAGATCAAGTTAAGATGGAAGCGATGAAAACGATTGAGAATAGTTTTCAGGCCATTAAACAGACAGATTCTTCCAATGTATCAATGGTAATGGAAAAAAACACTCCTATTTTTAAAAAGCTAGTTGGAAAAGTACTAGCAGAGTTAAAGAATAATGAAGATCTATATTCTATTATGTCAGATGTATATTTGTATGATAATTATATTTTTTCACATAGCTTAAATGTTACCATTTATACATTGGCATTAGGTTTAGAATTAAAACTTTCTCCTAAGCAGATGGAAATTATCGGATTAGGGGCTATTTTGCATGATATTGGTAAAATGAGCATTCCTTTAGAGATTTTAATGAAACCAGGAAAATTGACAGAAGAGGAATATGAAATAGTAAAGAGCCATGCAGAGGCAGGATTTGAAATCCTAAGAAATGTCCAGGCTCTTCCGTTATTAGTTGCTCATTGTGCTTATCAGCATCATGAGCGTTTGAATGGAACTGGTTATCCTAGGGGTTTGATAGAAGAAGACATACACTTATTCGGGAAAATAATTGCTGTTGCAGATGTATTTGATGCAATAACATCAAATCGTGTTTATCATGATGCCCTATTACCACATGAAGCACTGGAAATTTTATATACTGGCTCGAGTCAACTGTATGACGCGAAAATTGTCGAAGCTTTTAGAAGGGCAATTGTTCTTTATCCAAATGGATTGAGTGTAAAGCTAAGTAATGGAGAAAAAGGAATTGTCTGCAAACAAAATAAAGGAATGAATGAAAGACCGATTATTCGAATAATTGAACAAGATGGTAAAGAAATCCCTCCTTACGATTTAGATTTAAAAGAAGATTTTTCTATTCTCATAACGGAATGTGATACGATTCATCACCCATTATAGACTGCACCAATAATGGCGATAAGAATGAGCAAATTCATCTTATCGCCAGCGAACTTAACGAAATTTTTATTTTTTATTTTTTATTTCGTGCTCTTATCTGTTCTTGTCTTTCCCATAATCGTAAGTGAGCATACGGATCAAAAGACCATTCTGTATATCCATTATCTTTATAGATTCCATAATGCAGATGTGGCGGGAATTTTCCTGACGTTCCTGGTGGTCCATATCCTGAACTCCCAACCCCTCCGATTAGCATACCTGGTTCGACTATCATACCTGCTTTTATATCTTTAGAAAATCCACTTAAATGGGCAAAATAATGATAGTTATTGTTAATATCTCTTATGCCAATTCGCCATCCACCATAATTATTCCAACCTTTCATTTCGACAATACCATAGGAAGTCGCTTTCACAGGGACACCATAGTCTGCAAAAATGTCGGTTCCTTCATGGATACGTTTTCCTCCCCAGCCGCGTGCATCCCCCCAAGTACTTCGGTAGCTATGATTACTTCTTAACGGAAGAGGGAAGGCGTGATCATCCAAATTTAATCTTCCAAAATGTTTATATATTGCAGCTTTTCCCATTATGATACTTACTGTTTTATCTCTTTTATAGTAATTCCATAAACCGATTCTAAAGTTATCCTCATCCACTCCGTATTGGCTTATATAATTAGAGAATGCGGAGAGGATATCTTCATCATTAAATCGATCTGCCTTTCCATCTCCATTACCATCTGCTCCCAGTCCTCCAAATAAAGGAATGGTTAAAGGATTGGTATCATCGGAATTTGGATTGATAATGCCTGCCCATTTTTCTTTTGTAAAATAAATCCCAGTAAGACCTTCTGCTTTTGGGATATCTTTTCTTGCGGAGCGAATATTTCTCTCATATTGATCGACAGCCGCTATATAATACCAAGGTATTTGATACAACGCTTCGACTTTGTTATACAGTTCCATTCGTTTCGTATAAGGATCATTCGTTTTTTCAGTCGCGTATGTGACAGTGTTAGGTAGTAAAAACATAAGTATAATGATTAAAAACATGAACCTGCGCAAAAGATAATCCCTCCCTTCATATTCTGTCGTTATATTTTGTGAAGTAATAGGAAAAAAATAATTATCAATTAATGGTAATCTTTATAATCAATAACTTGTAGAGGTATTTGCATTATGTTAAAGTGACAAATGAAGTGGGGAATTCCTTCTATTATGTGTAACATTACAAAGTTTTCTGATTGGATATTGTTATACAATACTGTTTTTAGGTAAATGATGAAAATTATTTTACTAGGAGATGAATATGGTGTCAGAGAAAAAACAAGAATATTTACGCAAGCCTGAATGGTTGAAAATTAAGTTGAATACGAATGAAAATTATACAGGTTTGAAAAAAATGATGAAGGAAAAACAACTACATACAGTTTGTGAGGAAGCAAAATGTCCAAATATCCATGAATGTTGGGCTGTAAGAAGAACAGCGACATTTATGATTCTAGGAGATACTTGCACAAGAGCTTGTCGTTTTTGTGCAGTAAAAACAGGCTTACCGACAGAACTAGATTGGCAAGAGCCTGAAAGAGTTGCTGATTCTGTTTTTACGATGAATTTAAAGCATGTCGTCATTACTGCTGTTGCAAGAGATGATTTAAAAGACGGCGGTGCAGCTGTTTTTGCAGAAACGGTTCGCGCCATTCGCAGAAAAAATCCATTCACCAGCATTGAAGTACTACCTTCCGATATGGGAGGCGTAGAAGAAAACCTACGTATGTTAATGGATGCTAAACCTGATATCTTGAACCATAATATTGAAACAGTAGAAAGATTAACCCCTAGAGTACGCGCAAGAGCAAAATACCATCGTTCCCTTGAATTTTTACGCAGAGCAAAGGAAATGCAGCCTACTATACCGACTAAATCTAGTATTATGATCGGTTTAGGAGAAACAAAAGAAGAAATTGTTGCAACGATGGATGATCTCAGAGAAAATAACGTTGATATTATGACAATAGGGCAGTATTTGCAACCAACTGCCAAGCATTTAAAAGTGCAAAAATATTATCATCCAGATGAATTTAAAGAATTGAAAGAAATTGCATTAAGTAAAGGATTTAGCCATTGTGAAGCAGGACCATTAGTTCGTTCTTCTTATCATGCAGATGAGCAAGTGAATGAAGCGAAAAAGAATCAACAAATGGCTGAACATGCAAAAGAAGCTTAAAAAAGATCCCTTCTGGGGGTCTTTTTTGTTGTCTAAGCGGAAAAAATTTTTGAGTTTTTCATGGATCCTAAGTGTACCCCTATATATTTAATGGAATTATTTATATTACATAAATCACGATTCGCCAAAATGATTAAAACATAAAAAATATAAAATTCTGTTTTTTATAGGAAGAAATTATTGCTTTTGCTATGTAAATATCCTTCCTAAGGTTATAATGAAAGTGGGTAATATTATGATTAGACTATATATATGAAATCCATATAGGTTTTGAGGTGATACGATTGGTTTGTATTAATAACAATTGTTATGAACTGATTGAAGAAAGAAAATCAGGTTTTAATGAAGAAGCGTTTAAAAATAGATTTAGTGATATATTATCAAAATACGACTATATTGTCGGAGATTGGGGCTATGGACAATTAAGACTACGTGGTTTCTTTGATGACAATAATCAAAAATCAAGCTTTGACACAAAAATAAGTACATTAACAGAGTATTTGTATGAATATTGTAATTTTGGCTGTGCATATTTTGTAGTGAAAAAAACGAAATAGTATTTAGCAATCCTTCCGATTATGCTTGAAGAAGGAGCTTCCATTCTGAAAAAAATGAGAAATGGGTCTGTTTTGAAGCGGTGTTTTAATAGGATATAGCTTTTATTATTGTAACTTGGCATAAGCTACTTGATTTTTTAAATAAATCTATATCTATAAACCGTTTCTTACAAGTAAGGTAAACCTTTAATGTTTTTCTACTCTACATTTAAAAAATTCCTAAGTGCTGCTTTTTGCAAGTAATTGCTTGAATTGTAAGCACAAAAAGTAAAGGAAAAGTCCATCGCAAGAGATGTAAAATGCTTATTTGTAACAGGAAAAGTTGGCTTTTGAGAGGAATGGAGCTATGAAATATCAAGAAAATATATATTCAAGGTTATTCAATTGGGGGAAATTATTGTTACCAGCAAAATGTATAAAGTATTTTCCACCCTCATTTGTTTTACGAGACCCTATTATTCATCAAGTAGAGAAAGCAATGAAGAATGGATATGAGGTGACCGTTGTTGTAATTGATATAATAAATTTACATAGAATCAAGCAACAATTAGAAGTGCGGGATTTTTTAGAGTATATTCGGTTTCTAAAAAAGTCTTTTCGTGCAACGATTCAATCATTGGATATTTCAAATGAATTTATGGCTATTCATGATTTCAGCCCAAATAGCCTGACAATGTTTATTAAATGGAAGCAAGGAACGGAATGCCTACCACTCCTGGATGATCTAATAAAAAGTATTATACATAATGTTGAAAGAGTTTTTCGAGAAACAGGGAGGGTTCAACCTGTATTTAATTCTGGGTATATGTTTATCGAGAAAAAATATACTTATCTTCAGGATGCCATTCAAACGGCTTATGAATTAGCGCTTGCAATGGCACATAAAAGATCTGATACAGAATTCAATAAATTAGTCCATGAATTAAGCGATATTGTCGCCCATAAGCGTATTTGTTTATTAGCCCAGCCAATTATGGATGTAGAAACAAATAAAATTCATGCCTGTGAAATGCTGACAAGAGGACCAAAAGGAACGGCATTAGAAAATCCTCTTCAGTTGTTCTCCTTAGCAAGGCAAACAAAATTCTTGTATGATCTTGAAATGATTGTACTGGAAAAAGCTTTTGAACAAATTCAGCATACAAAATGGAAGCACAATATCTTTATTAACTTTACACCTGTTACAATAGGCAATCCAAGATTTATTAAAGATATTAAAAATGTTATCCGTCGATTTAAAGGGATTTCCCCCCAAAAAATAACGATTGAGATTACGGAGAGAGATTCATTTGAAGGTTTAGAGCATTTTTCTAATAATCTGAAAGTGTTAAGAATGATTGGTTTTTTAATCGCGGTAGATGATACAGGAGCAGGCTATGCAAGCCTTCATTCTATAAGTGAAATTATGCCAGATATTATAAAAATTGACCGGTCTGTTATCCAGAATATTGATAAAAATTCAGTGAAAGAATCAATGCTAAAAGGGCTGCTTCTCATCGCTAAAGAAGTAGGTTCAGTTGTTGTTGCAGAAGGCATCGAAAGTGCAGAAGAAGCCTCTGTTTTATCAAAGAATAAAGTTGATTTAGCTCAAGGATATTTCTATGCCAAGCCAACTAGCTTAAGTGATCACTTACAAATCTCATAAGGCACGGAAGGAGAAGTCGCAATTATGTATTTTGTGGACCGAGAAAAAATAGATGAACAATTACGCTATTATCAGGAACTTATCCGTCAATTTGAAAATCAGGATACTTGGAATACTTTTTTGGAAAAAGTGGCATTGGAAAGAATTACACATTTGATGATTGAAGTAATTTTGGATGTGGGAAATAGTATGATTGACGGTTTTATTATGAGAGACCCTGGAAGCTATGATGACATTGTAGATATATTAACAGATGAAAGAGTAATTACTACAGGAATAGCAGAAGACATGAAAGAGCTTATTCTGTGGAGAAAACAGCTTGTACATCATTATACAGATATCGATCATCAGAAATTGGCTTCTGCATTTGCACAAAATATGAATTCGATAAAATCACTTATCCCGTCTGTGAAGGATTACTTAATTCATGAACTCGGTCCTGTGTCTGCATTTAAAAATTAATGTATATGAAAATGTATCATTAGAAAGGATTTTGGATAAATGAAAGCTTATAAAGGATATTTAATCGATTTAGATGGCACGATGTATCGTGGTACAGAAGTGATTACAGAAGCTGCTGAATTTGTCAAACGATTAATTGCCGCAAGAATTCCTTATTTATATGTCACAAACAATTCAACAAAAACTCCAGAACAGGTAGCACAGAAGCTACGGGAATTCGATATACCTGCAAAAGCAAGTGAGGTATTTACCTCTGCAATGGCATCAGCAAATTATATCGCGGAAAGAGCTTCAGAAGCCAGCGTATTTATGATTGGTGAAGTAGGGCTTCAACAAGCTTTAATTGAAAAAGGCTTAAAGCTTGTTGAGACTTCTGAAAATGTCGATTATGTAGTTGCTGGACTTGACCAGAAGATTACCTATGAAAAACTGACGATAGCTTGTCTGGCTGTACGCAATGGAGCAAAATTTGTGTGCACAAATGGTGACACTGCTTTGCCAACTGAACGGGGATTATTGCCAGGTAATGGTGCTGTTACATCTGTAATTACAGTGAGTACACAACAACAGCCAATCGTGATAGGAAAGCCAGAATCCATTATAATTGACCAAGCAATCAAATTACTGAACATGCCTAAAGAAGATGTTTTGATGGTAGGAGATAATTATCAAACAGATATAATGGCAGGAATGAATGCAAATATGGATACACTTTTAGTCCATACAGGTGTAACTACCAAAGAACAATTGGGTGACTACTCCATCCAGCCAACTTATACGGTAGATAGCTTAATGGATTGGGATGTAAAAAAATAATTAAGTTAAAAAGAGGACGCTTCGCAAACAAAGTATACTTATTGTTTACTTGTTTCGAAATGTCCTTATTCAGCTGTTTTAGACTTATTCTTCCCCTTTTGCACGGTGAGCTAGTCTGCTGGAAGCTGCTGCTGCAATGGCACCTACAATGTCATCTAAGAAAGTATGACACTCTCCAGTGCTCTTATCATTAAGCCTTTGTAATATACCTGGCTTTAATTTATCGACATATCCATAATTCGTAAATCCGATCGAGCCATACACATTAACAATAGAAAATGCAAGTACCTCATCCACTCCATAAAGTCCTTCATCTGTTTCTACAATTTCTTGAAGTGGAGATTCTAATAGCTTTTTTTCTGCTAACACATCTAATTGTATCCCTGTAATTATAGCGTTTTGCACCTCGCGTTTTGACAGGACACGTTCCACATTATGAATACAGTCATCCATTTTTAAATCATTATGATATTTCTCTTGTAATATATATACAAGCTTCGCAATATCCTCTATGTTAACTCCACGTTCATGTAACCACTTTCTTGCTGTTTTTTCTGTTAGGTCTTTTAATGACATGAACTTCACCTTTTCTTTTGTTTATTCACTATGTAGTCACAGTGTTTATTATTATATGCATGAAAGTCGATAAATGTTCCTATACTCCCTTATTGTTTCCTTAAAGTGTGATATTCATTAATTTAATCGACTTAACAAGTTTTTACATACAACATCATATACTCCTAAAAGAGAGGATAGGAGGGGGAAGCATGATTCGTAATATTTTATCTGCAAAATATGGGATTGAAGTAGAAGAAGAAACGAGAATTGGGCATTATGAAGCCTGTATTAATGAAGGAAAGTTATTTACACTCGTTCCAGTTGGAAGGGTAGAGGAAGATGAGCTGGCAGAAAGAGACCAAATAGCGGCACATATATACCAAACTGGAGACCATCATGTTAGCATGATTTTAGAGTCAAAAGAAGGAGAGAAATATACAGAAATAGATGAACAGCATTATTGTGTGATAATGAATAATCGGTTGCGGCCTTTTCGTTCGCGTCAGTTGGGAAGAAAGCTCGGAAAGTTTCATTTTAGAGGAAGAACAGTGCAATTTGGTGTGCAAAAAATAAGCAGGATGGGCCAATGGAAGAGCATGTGGGAACAAAGAATGGATCAGATGGAAGGTTTTTGGAACGGTATGTTATATAAAGAACCGGAAAGTGAATTCGATAAGTTATTTCGAGAATCTTTTCCATATTATATGGGAATTGCTGAGAATGCAATTCAGTATCTTGTCGATACAGAGCTAGATGATGATCCCAATGCAGTGGATAGTGGAACGATTTGCTATAATCGTTTTACAAAGGATACGTGGGCAGGGGAGTATTATATTAAAAATCCATTTGATTGGGTTTTTGATCATTGTGGAAGAGATCTTGCGGAATGGACAAGAGACCGTTATTTTAGAAATATTAAAACATATCATAGAGAAGTAAAAACGTTTTATGAGGAATATCAAAGTGTTATGCCGCTAAGCTCTTTTGCATGGAGACTAATTTATGCAAGATTGTTATTTCCCATTCATTATGTAGAATGTGTGGAAAATTACTATTCTGCTACACATGAAGCAGATCGATTGTTTCTAGAAGAAAGGCTAAAGAAAATGCTCAATCAATCAAGAGACTTAGAAATATTTCTCAAGGAATTTTATCAAAACACAGAAGTTCCTGTAAAAACAATGAAGATACCGATTGTTACTTGGTTATAAACAGACAATGTGATAATAAGACCTTGTTAACGTGGCTGTACACCACATTTAATGGGGTCTTTTTTTACTATCGAGAAAACAGTAGCTATGTGCAAACGTTGCCTGAATAGGAAGAGCAAACGTTACAGAGGAATACATCGAAAATGTAATCTTCTGCTGAAATCTAAAAATACACAAGATTTATAATTTTCCTTTTAGTATTACATAAAATTCCTTTATAATAGATTAAATAAGTAAACGAGCGGTTGTTTCCTTTTTAGGGAGAAAATTTAGTTAATCATTCTTATAAAAAAAAATAAATTTTCAAAAGAATGTTAAACACCCCTTGTAAAAAAAGGAATCAAACACTATAATGTCTACTATACAAAGACAGTTGTTCTCGTAAAAAGAACATCAACGGGAGGAAGCAGATGGAGACAATCTCAATTGGACTACTCGGATTAGGAACTGTTGGATCGGGCGTTGTGAAAATTATCGAAAATCATCAGGATAAAATTATGCATCAGGTTGGCTGTCCGGTGAAAGTAAAAAAAATTCTAGTCAAAAATATCAATAAGGAGAGAGATGTAGAGGTAAAAGACATCCTCCTAACAGTGGAAGCAAATGATATTTTGGATGATCCTGAAATAGATGTGGTAATTGAAGTAATGGGTGGGATAGAAGATACAAGGAACATCTTGCTCAAGGCACTAAAAAATAAAAAGCAAGTAGTCACAGCAAATAAAGATTTAATGGCTGTACATGGAGCAGCGCTTTTGCAGGCAGCTTCCCAGAATAATTGTGACTTATTTTATGAAGCCAGTGTTGCTGGGGGAATTCCTATACTAAGGGGATTAGTTGATGGATTAGCTTCTGATCGAATCATCAAAATGATGGGAATCGTGAACGGTACAACTAATTTTATTCTAACGAAAATGAGTCAACAGCAAAGACCATATAGTGATGTCTTATTAGAAGCACAAAAATTAGGTTTCGCAGAAAGTGATCCAACCTCAGATGTAGAAGGATTGGACGCTGCTAGAAAAATGACGATTTTAGCTACACTAGGCTTTTCCATGAATATAGGATTAGAAGATGTGAAGGTAGAAGGAATTACCAATGTAACAGATGAAGATATTCAGTATGGAAAGCAGCTGGGATACACAATGAAGCTCATTGGTATCGCTCAAAGGCAGGAAGAAAAAGTCGAGGTAAGTGTACAGCCGACCTTTATCGTAGACAGTCACCCATTAGCATCTGTTAATAATGAATATAACGCTGTATATGTTTATGGAGAAGCTGTAGGAGAAACGATGTTTTATGGTCCAGGTGCTGGAAGCTTACCTACTGCAACAGCAGTTGTGTCGGATTTAGTTAATGTCTTAAAAAATATGAGATTGGGTGTAAACGGAAAGGGAGCAATTGCTCCACAATTTAAAAAGAAGTTAAAAGATCCAGATGAAAGATTTTCAAAGTATTTCTTGCGTCTGCAAGTAGAGGATGAGGTTGGTGTATTTGCAGAAATTACCTCCATCTTCTCTCAACATGGAGTCAGTTTTGAGAAGATTCTCCAATTACCAGTGAAGGAAAAAGGGCTGGCGGAAATCGTCCTAGTTACACATCATGCTTCTTTATTAAACTATGAAAATATATTATTAGAATTAAGGGATTTAAGATCTGTCCGAACAGTCAAAAGTTCATACCGAGTTGAGGGAGGTACAAAGTAATGAGATGGAAAGGCCTTTTAGAAGAATATAAAGAATATTTGCCAATAAATGAATCAACACCGATGTTAACATTAAATGAAGGAAATACGCCATTAATTAAGCTAGATAAGTTGTCGGAAGAGTGGGGCGTAGAGCTTTATGTTAAAACAGAAGGAACGAATCCTACTGGGTCTTTTAAAGACAGAGGAATGGTAATGGCTGTTGCAAAGGCTAAAGAAGAAGGTAACTCAACAGTAATCTGTGCTTCTACTGGTAATACATCGGCAGCAGCTGCAGCATATGCTACTCGTGCAGGAATGCGTTGTATCGTAGTTATTCCTGAAGGGAAAATCGCGATGGGTAAACTTGCGCAAGCGGTAATGTATGGTGCAGAAATTATCGCTATTGAAGGGAATTTTGACCAAGCCTTACAAATGGTTCGAAAAATTAGTGAAACAGAGCCGGTTGCACTAGTGAATTCTGTTAATCCATATCGTTTAGAAGGTCAAAAAACGGCAGCCTTTGAAGTGTGTGATCAATTGGGAGGAGCTCCAGACATATTGGCAATCCCAGTTGGAAACGCAGGGAATATTAGTGCATATTGGAAAGGATTTAAAGAATATCATCAAGTAAAGCAAACAGGGCTTCCGAAAATTCATGGCTTCGAGGCAGCAGGAGCGGCCGCGATTGTTCATAACCGTGTTTTTGAAAATCCAGAAACAATTGCTACCGCGATTCGCATTGGTAATCCGGCAAGCTGGAAGTTAGCTGTTCAAGCACAGCAAGAATCAAAGGGGATTATTGATGAAGTAACAGATGAAGAAATAGTAGCTGCTTATCGTACAATAGCAGCTAAAGAAGGTGTGTTTGCTGAGCCAGGTTCCTGTGCATCCATTGCTGGTGTGTATAAGCATATTCAAAGTGGAAAAATTCCAAAAGGAAGTAAAATTGTCGCTATTCTTACAGGAAATGGCTTAAAGGATCCAAATACAGCTATTGATGTTAGTCCAATAAAACCAGTAGTTCTACCAAATGATGAGAAGGCTGTTGCGAACCATATCAAAGGAGTCGTTCATATATGAACGAAGGCGAAATGCTATTTATTAAAGTGCCAGCAAGTACGGCTAACTTAGGCCCAGGCTTTGATAGTATTGGCTTAGCGTTAAATTTATATCTAACATTAGAAGTAGTCCGAAGTGATTGTTGGGAGGTTATTCCGTTAACGGATGAACTAAAGGAATTTCCTCAAGATGAAAGAAATTTCATTGTTAAAACAGCTATCGAGGTTGCAGAATCATTTCAAACTATTCTTTCACCCTGCGAGATTAAAGTTGCTAGTAATATCCCTCTAGCAAGGGGCTTAGGATCGAGCGCATCGGCCATTGTAGCGGGAATTGAACTTGCGGATCAAGTTGGAGACTTACGCTTGACGAAACAAGAAAAGTTTGAAATTGCATCTAAAATGGAAGGACATCCAGATAATGTAGGAGCAAGCCTTTTTGGTGGTTTAGTAATAGGGTGTCAATTAGGGGAAGAAGTAGATGCAGAAACGATCCACTCCATCGATTTGGAAGTGTTGGCGGTTATTCCAGAGGAAGAACTGTTAACAAAATCTTCACGGGGCGTATTGCCGAGTACTCTATCTTTCGGCGAAGCTGTTTCTGCAGGTGCAATATCTAATTTACTAGTTGCAGCCCTGTTGTCAGGTAATCTAGAGCTTGCAGGGAAGATGATGAAGAAGGACAAGTACCATCAGCCTTATAGAAAAGAACTTGTTCCACATTTGCAAATATTGGAGGAGCAAGCCTATGAGCTTGGTGCTTATGGTGTTGCTCTAAGCGGTGCAGGGCCGACTGTGCTATGCTTTGTAAGACCTGGAGAAATGAATGCTTTAATTGAGGGTTTAACCCCGTTATTACCTGAAATGTGCTTTCTGCCATTGGAAATAGACAAGGAAGGCAGTCTTTGTACCGGGGCTATTGTAACAGATGCTTAATAAAATAATGTAAGCAAAAGAAAAGAGGATGCAGCTTACTGCATCCTCTTGCTACTTCTCCATATTGTAAAGATTAAAATACTTGCTCTACTTCATAAATTCCTGGAACTTCTTCTAATAAAGCACGTTCAATACCAGCCTTTAAAGTAATGGTAGAGCTTGGGCAGCTTCCGCATGCGCCAAGTAAGCGCAGTTTAACAATGCCGTCCTCTACATCAACTAATTCACAGTCTCCGCCATCTCTTAAAAGGAATGGACGTAATTTATCGAGTACTTCTTGTACTTGTTCTTTCATTTCTAATTCTTGCATACATATCGACTCCTTTCCTATTATTTATTATAATCACATTAGGATGAAAAATCTATAATCAAGAAACATGAATTGATAAACAAAAAATGGATTTATTTAAAACAATACGATAACAGTAAAAGAAGAAATAGACAGTTAGGGAGGGAATCTTTTGAAAAAAGAGATTGAAGTAAGTATTTATGGGGCAGATCAAATTTGTGCGAGCTGTGTTAATCTGCCATCTTCAAAAGACACGTATGAGTGGCTTCAAGCAGCATTGAGCAGAAAGTTTCCAGAACAAACCTTTCAAATTAATTATTATGATATATTTCAAGCAAATTATGAAGAAGAAAAAAATGAATTTTGTCGGAAGATAATAGAGGAAGACTTATTTTATCCAGTCGTCGTCGTCGAGGGAGAAATAGTTGGAGAAGGAAATCCTAAGTTAAAGATAATTTATGCAGAATTTGAAAAATATGGATATACGAGCATATAGACGAAAGGGAAGGAGAGTCGTTTTTGAAATGTGATAATGAATAGAGTGTATCAATCAAAAACAGCTCTCCTTTATAATCGGCTATTTTGCTTTTTTTATTTTATCCTTCCAAAGGACACCACGCTTTATTAAACGTGGAATTCTTCCAGTTAGTGCGGTTTTGGCGATAAGTCCAAAGCCGTCTTTTTTTCCTAAAGAGCCTAGTACACCTTTTAGCTTGATAGGAGGCATATGATACGGAAGCAATTTACCTTGCCATTTAGAAATGAGAACAAAGGCAATTTGCTCTGCCTGTCCTCGAGCAAGCTGTGCACTAGGAGGATGATTTAAACTAGCACAATCTCCTACAACAAATACATGTTCATTACTTGGAAGGTGATGATATTTGGAGAGAAAAATTCTTCCTTTCTTATCCTTTTCTACGTCTAACGCACGTACAATTTTATTTGGCTGGATTCCTGCAGTCCATACGATACAGTCAAAAGGCATGGGGCTTCCGTGATTATAAACAATATTCTCTTCGATGCGAGTAATTTCACTGTTTTTATAAACGCTAACTTTTTTTGTCTCAAACCATCGTTCAACATAATTTCTTACCTTTTTTGGATAGGCGGATAAAATGGCATTTCCTCGATCAAATAATGCTATTTGTAGCTTTTTGCTTTCTGCTAGCTCGGCAGCTAATTCAACACCACTTAGCCCACCGCCGATAATTGCCACTTTTCCATTATCGGGCAAGCCTTGAAGATGTTTATGTGTATGTTTAGACTTGCTAATTGTTTGAATACTATGTGTGTATTTATCTGCTCCCTCCACTTGATGATAATCGTCTTCACAGCCAAGCCCAATAATTAGATCATTATATGCAATTGGATTTCCATCAGATAACCATACCTTATTTTTTTCCAAATCAATTTTTTCAACTTCTGCTTGTATAATACTGACTTGAGGGTGTTTAGGAAAAGGAATTTGTAGGCTTTGATCTTGAACAGTTCCAGCAGCAATAGCGTAATATTCCGTTTTAAGAAAATGAAAAGGAACTTTATCTATTAATATGACCATTAGATTATATGGTAAATGGGGTATTATGGAGGATAAAAGTTGCATTCCACCATACCCACCGCCTAATATTACTAATTTTTTCATTCTTTCCCCCCTTAACCATTATCGGTATCTATTGTATGAAATAGTTCATTAAAGTCGGAGCTGTCTCCTTATATAGTATATTAAAGGGTTAGGACGGTTTATTCATATTTACAGAAGGAAAATGACTTTTCCCTTTGCAGTTCATCATGTTTGCAGCACTATATTTCAAAAATTTTTTTCTTATTGGATAATTGGACATTCTTTGCTTTAGCTACACGAAAACCTAGTATAATTGTAAGAAAGAGGTGAGCTAAATGTTTAAACCACTAATTGAATTCTGCCTCAGCAACCTTGCATCTGGGGCAATGGAAGCAAAGGAAATTCTTGAGCAGGATGATTCTTTAGATGTAATTAATTATGGCTGCTTAGGTTACTGTGGACATTGCGGGGAGTCATGCTTTGCTTTGGTAGATGGAGAAATAATAAAAGGGGAAGATTCACAAGATCTTGTGAAAAAGGTATATCAGTATTTAGCGGAGCACCCATTTGCATAAAAAATCTATCAGTGAGTGAGTGGTAACAGATTCCACTGATAGATATGATTTCATATGAAGGTTTTTTGGCTGTCACGCATTTCCTGCCAGCTCTCTTTAGCTAGCTTCACAATTTGTGTTTCAACGGTCCTATTCTGCTGTTCGATTACTTTCGAATAAAACTTAGTAGCTTTCTCTAAATTATTTGTACGCTTTGAAAGATCTGCTATTAAATAAATAGTCCTTAGTTCAGATACTTTGGTACCTTGGTAATCACCAATGGAATAGGAAGTTTCATATTCTGATAATGCAAGGTTAATAAAACGGATTTCCTGTTCTGTATTATTTAGCATGCGATAATGCCATGCAATGCGGAGATATAGACCAGCGACGGTAATATGTTTTTCCTTTCGTACAGAAGCACAATAAGCAGCTAATTTATATGTTTTAATACTATCCTCTATACTCCGTTCCTTATCAAATGAATGTGGAATCCAGTGGGAACTAACTTTTTCAATAAGTGCCATCTTGCTTTCTTGTGCAAAATAACGACTGGAGTCATCACTGTAAGAGAAACCACAAGCTGGGCACACATTTATGTAATAAAGGAGTGGATTATGCTCATCATAGATAGGAAAGAAATCTGAATCCATTTTATTCAATTTAACAAATCTTGTACGCAATTTCTTTGTAGTAAACTTAGTTTGGCAAAGTAAACAAGTGCATTGTTTGTCAAATAATGGTTTGATCTTATTCAAGCGTCTCCCTCCTTTATCGATAGGTATAATTTCATGTTGTATATATCCTAATTATACATCTGTTTAAGTATTTTTTCCTATATAAATATTATAAATAGGTACATAGTCCCTGTTTGTGTGTGAAGGAAAGCAAATAAAGGAGAAAAGATATTATTACCAATCTTTTACTCCGTTTCATTCTGTTGAGTAGTTTTAAATGGAGGTATATAATAGAAAATAATAAAAGGACGAAAGGAGAATGTACAGTGACAGAAGAAATCGTACACATTACAGAAGCCGCTGCTCTTCAAATAAAAGAAATGATGAAGGAAAATGAGGAAGAAAATTCTTATTTAAGAGTAGCAGTAAAAGGTGGAGGCTGCAGTGGATTATCTTATGGAATGGGCTTCTCACCGGAAAAAGAAGAAAATGACCAATTGTTTGAGCAATTTGGTATTCGTGTATTAGTAGATCAAAATGATGGTCCAATCTTAAAGGGTACAAAAATCGATTACAAGCAATCCCTGATGGGTGGAGGCTTCACCATCGACAATCCTAATGCGATTGCCTCATGTGGTTGTGGGTCATCTTTCCGTACAGCGAAAGTGGCTGGGACACCTGAGGAATGCTAATATAAAATAAAAAAACATCACTATATCAGGATTGAAACCCTCAGTTAGAGGGATCATGAATGATTAGTGGTGTTTTTTTAATTTCTAGATAGATAAATAAAAGACTGAGTGTAATCACATTCCTTTTCAGAAAGGGAACGATTATCATCAGTCTTTAAATAATTCTTCTTTTTACTTAAATAATGAAGTACTATGAAGCGGCTGTACTCGTGCCTTTGGATCCATATATGTTTTCGCATTATTGACAGCTGTAGGTGCTTCGCCAAATCCAGTAGCGATCAATTTAACTTTTCCATCATATGTGCAGATGTCACCAGCTGCATAAATCCCTGGAATATTTGTTTCCATTTTGCTGTTAACAACAATAGAGTTCTTTTGAATGTCAAAGCCCCATTCTTTAATTGGACCTAAAGAAGAAACAAATCCGTAGTTTACGATGACTGCATCTACATCAATAATTTCTTTTTCTTGTGTTGTTACATTCTCAAGAATAACTTGCTTAATCTCCTCATCTCCAACTAATTCAGACGGAATATAAGGTGTTTTAATGTTAACTTTTGAGTTTTTAAGATTTTCTACACTATGCTCATGTGCACGGAATTTATCACGTCTATGTGCTAAATAAACTGTATCAGCAATAGGCTCTAGCATTAATGCCCAATCTACAGCAGAATCTCCACCGCCAAATACCATTACTTTTTTACCTGCAAATTGATTTAAGTCATTGATGAAGTAATAAAGGTTTTTTCCTTCAAAATCTTTCGCTTGCTCCAATTCTAATTTACGAGGCTGAAATGCTCCATTTCCAGCAGTTATAATAATGGTTTTGGAATAATGGACTTCCTTATCTGTAGTGATTTTGAATACACCATCCCCTTGCTTTTCAACCGTTTGAACAGCTTGTTCCAACACAATGGACTGCTCAAATTTTTTCATTTGCTCTTCTAAATTATCTACTAACTCTTGGGCGCGAATTTTTGGGAAGCCCGCAATATCGTATATATATTTTTCAGGATAGAGCGCTGTCAGCTGGCCGCCAAGTGTAGGGAGACTTTCGATAATCTTAACGGTTGCTTGTCTCATCCCTCCATAGAAAGCAGTGAACATTCCAACTGGCCCACCACCAATAACTGTTATATCATAAATGGTTTGATTTTCTTCCAATTTTCTAAAACCCTCCTACAAAAAGATTCAATCTACAAGCTATCATATCATAATGATTATGATTTCTCACTTTTTTAAACTTAGTTGTTTGAGTCAAGTATTTGTGGGAGAAATTTTTTATCGTCGGAATTTCTCTCTTTTTCAGTGTGTTTGCTATCTCTATTGTTAACGCTTTCTATACTTACTCTATTTATAGT
>NZ_JBQKKM010000026.1:0-66448 GCF_052116745.1 Niallia sp. Sow4_A1
AAAAAAACCAAATGGATGGAGCCACCTTTGAATAGGTATTTACCTTTTTGGCTCTAAACAAGGAGGATAATCAGACTGAAAATTGCGACAATATTTATGCAACACTAGTGATAAAGACTATAAAAATAGGAAAACCTAAATATTTATTTGTTACAAGATAATCTAAATTATCCGAGATTGGCATACGTTTTTTATCTGCTATTACTTCGACTCTTTGTACAATTTGATCAACCACTTCTCTCCGTTTAAGATAGATTACTTGTTCTGGCTTTTTTCCTATTTTTTCACATTCTATTGTTACATCATTAATCAATGAATCTATCTCTTGTTTTGTCAAAAGATTAGTTAGAAAGGAACGAATTGCTGCATTTCCATCAAGTAATTGGATTGTAAGCCATCTTATTGAAAGGTCTGTTTTTTCTTGAAGCATGAGGGTCATTTTTTCTATTGCCTCTTCTATTATTTCTCCATAATGAATAGATAGAGTATGTTCTTCATTCTCCATCGTCTGTTTAATAGTGGACGCTCGTGATAGCTCCTCACAACCATTCCCTTTTCTTGCACTTATTGCAATAGTAGTAGCTCCTAAATAGGTTGCTAACAAAGGATAATCAATACTCTTCCCATTTCTTTTTGCAATGTCTATCATATTTAAGGCAAAAATAACTGGTTTACCGTATTCTATTAATTGGATTGATAATAACAAATTTCGCTTTAACTGAGAGGCATCAATGATATTGACAATCCGACTCATCTTTCCTTCTAATAAATACTTTGTGACTACAGCTTCTTCTTCAGAGATTGGTGTTAAAGAATAAACACCTGGCAAATCTACTAAAATTGCCTTTTTATTTTTTAAAGTACCGATCTTTTTCTCTACCGTCACTCCATTCCAGTTTCCAACATATTCATATGTTCCCGTTAGATGGTTAAATAAAGATGTCTTTCCAGTATTCGGATTTCCCAAAAGTGCTAATTCCATCTTATACCCTCTCCATTTGCAAAATTTTCATATCTCTTTTTCTCATCCCAATTACTGTACCTTCATATTCCAAAATGCATGGTCCTTCAAATGGCAAAATTTGCTGGATAGTTATTACAGCACCCTCCATTAATCCGAAATCAAGTAATCTTCTTTGAAGCATAGAATTTCCTTCTTCTACTTTATTTATTTTTAATCTTTGTCCAACCCTAACTTCCACCTTACTTCACCTCTTTTCTTCAATTGAGAATGATTATCTTTCTCTTATAAGATAGTTATATCAATCACAACAACAGTATTCAATCTGATTTATACAGATAATTGTGACAATTCAATGAATTTTAGAAACTAATGTATTTGTGCACTACCCTCCCCACTGAGATGAATTGTTTTTGTGGAGGCTTTTAGTTAAAACTCTAGGACTTCTTCTAACCATAGTGAAATGGCATCTTTATCTAGGAAACTAGCTTTTGATAATTGCTTTCTTTATGTTTTCGAAACTATAAAAAAAAGCCTTTGCTCCCAAGCAAAGGCTTTTCCTTTATAATAGATTAAATTTTACCAATGAATCCTTCAATTCCTCATTACTACTCTTCATTACTTCTGCTGTTTTGGCCATATTTCCAATTGCAGATGTTTGCTCATCAGTACTAGAAGCAATTTGTTCAACTGCTGCAGCTACAGACTCTGATACTTCTGAAACCATTGCAATGGAACGGGAAATATGATTATTTTGTTCAACCACACGGTTAAGTTCACCTGTCATTTCTTTAACTGCTGCAATACTATTAATAACAGCTGCTGCAATCGCAGTAAATTCTTTTTCTGTATCCTTTACTGCTGTGTCTAATTCTGCTGTTTGGTTTGTCGTTTCATATATCGACATGACCGTACTTTCCATTTCTTTTTCAATATTTTGGATCATATCTTGAATTTGTTTGGTAGCAGAGTTTGTCTCTTCAGCTAAATTTCGAACCTCATTTGCAACAACAGAGAAGCCTTTTCCATGTTCGCCAGCTCTTGCAGCCTCAATGCTTGCATTTAAAGCGAGAAGATTTGTTTGTTCTGCAATTCTATTAATAGTGGAAGTAATTTTTGAAATATCTAGCACTTTTTGATAGAGACTGCTGATTCCAATACTTACATCGTTTGTAGACTTACTTGCATTCTCATTACATATTTTCAGAGAATTAATCGTCTTTTGTCCATTATGGGATGCTTCTTGCGCATTTTCAGTCGCTTGCTTAATGATTTGATTTTTTCCTTCCATATTATCAATCGAATTAGTAAGACTATCAATCTCTCTTTTCACTTCTTCCAATTCGGACGCTTGGCTTACAGCTCCTTCCGCAATTTCAGCCATTGCTCTACCAATTTCTTCTGAACTTGCCAATGTTTCCTCTGCGATAACCGAAACATCATTTGCTTGATTCAGCCCATTTTCATTCACCGTTTTTAAACTGGATACTAAAAAAGAATATTTCTCCTGTAACTGATCAATAGAACGGCTTAATTGACCTATTTCATCTTTCGCCTTGTAGCTATATTCGAAAGATGGCTGTCCCTGCAACACCATATTTACTTTGTCATTCAGGCGGGAGATTGCCTTAAATTTACCTTTCATTAGAACATATAAAACAAATGAGCTTAATACAGTAATGATAACTACTGCACCTATAAAGATTATTACTGTTTCTGAATTTTCATTTTTGGCGACATAAAAACCAACAAATGCACTAATTAATGTAGTTATTAGGATAAGCACATTCATTATAATGAGCGTTTTCACTTTAAAACTATTTTTCTTTTTCATTACGAAACATCCTCTCTTCCGCCGTCCATATTAAGGGGCCATTTCTAAGCAAACACCGATATGAAATAAACGCTTTCACTAATAAACAGCGTCTCCATCAGAGAATGCCTTAGTTATGTCTCTATATCTTTAATATCGGTACATTCTACCTATTTTTTAACCTATTTTACAATATTTTATAAAAATTACTGTCTGGTTTCAAAACGCCTAATTTCCACTTTAGATAGCGTAAGATTTCAAAGTTTGCGAGCCAAATATTTTTCTTCGCATAAAATACAACGATATCTCCTTCTTAGAAAATTAGAAAGGATGAACGATGTTGTTTAATATTTTTGTAGATCAGCAGATTAGATTACGACTATTAGAAGTAAAAGATTCCAGTGAACTTTTTCAAATCGTTAATCAAAACAGAAAGTATTTACGGGAGTGGCTCCCATGGGTCGATCAAATAACTTCTCCTTATCAATATCAAACCATTATTCCCTTATGGAATAAACTCTTTACTGAACAAACGGAACTAAATGCAGGCATTTTTTTTAATGGTAAGCTAGTAGGGATGATTACGTTACAACAAATAGATTGGGGAAGCCGCAAAGCAAGCATTGGTTACTTTTTAGCAGAAGATGCACAAGGACATGGTATTATGACAAAGTCTGTAGCTGCCATGCTGAATTATGCTTTTTATTATTTAAAGTTAAACCGAATGGAAATACAATGTGGGGTAAGAAATATAAAAAGCCAAGCAATTCCTGAAAAGCTAGCCTTTACTAAAGAGGGAATTATCAGAGATGGTGAATTTCTTTATGACCATTATCACGATTTATATTCCTACAGCATGCTGGCAAGAGAATGGGCAGCAAAGCAGTAATTTTTCCCGTCCCATTCATTTAAATGAGGATAAAAAACAAAAATTGTTCAAATCCTCTCCTCTCTTTATTTTATTTTATGAAAGAAAAGGTATAAAATAAGAAAATAAAAGAATTATGATAATACTTCTTTGATAATAAATGATTGGTGATGAAAGAAATAATGATTGGAATGCAACTATTGGTAATTGTCATACTAACTGCTTTTTCTGCTTTTTTTGTGGCAACAGAATTTTCTATTGTTCGTGTAAGACCTGCAAGGATTGAACAACTTGTAGAAGAAGGACATAAAAATGCCCTTACAGTAAAAAAGATAATTGAAAATATTGATAGCTATCTATCTGCCTGCCAATTAGGGATAACTATTACCTCTTTAGGACTAGGTTGGTTAGGACAACCTACCATTTTAAAGTTGATTCAGCCTTTAATGGTAAATTGGGACGTTCCAGCTGCTCTATCCCAAGGTTTGGCGTTTGTACTCTCTTTTTCGATTATTACATATATTAATGTAGTTATTGGAGAACTTTTCCCAAAGTCTGTCGCTATTATTCTTACGGAAAAAATCTCCTTATTAGTAAGTAAACCACTTATCTGGTTTTACACCATTATGTATCCCTTTATTTGGCTCCTAAATAAATCGTCAAGACAAGTAGCAAAATTATGGGGAATCTCAGATCCAACTGCCAATAATGAGGCACTATCTGAAGAAGAACTGCAAATTGTATTAAAAGATAGCTATAAAAATGGAGAAATTAGTCTTTCAGAATATAACTATGTTAATCGCATTTTTGCATTTGATAACCGATTGGCAAACGAGATTATGATTCCACGGACCGAAATGGTGACGTTATCTGATAGCTTAACGATTAAAGAAGCCGTAAATATCATTCAAACAGAACGATATACTAGATACCCCCTTACTAAAAATGAGGATAAAGATAGCATCATTGGTTTTATCCATATAAAACAACTTCTCACTGATTGGATAAAAAATAGTAATGAAAATAAATCATTATCGGACTATGTTCAACCAATTATTCATATAATTGAATCAACACCTATACAAGCTGTTTTTTTAAAGATGCAAAAAGAAAGAACTTCCATTGCCATTCTTTATGATGAATTTGGCGGAACTGCAGGTCTGGTTACAGCAGAAGATATATTAGAGGAGATTGTTGGTGAAATTCGGGATGAATTTGACGAAGAGGAAACACCGCTTATTCAAAAAATTAGTGATCATCACTATATCCTTGATTCAAAGCTATCCTTAACAGAAGTAAATGAATTGCTATCCATCACAATCAATAGAGAGGATATTCATACGCTTGGTGGCTGGATTTTGTTTCAAAACCCCAACATTAAAAAGGGGGAAGCCATCGAATATAATGGCTATCTATTTAAAATTGACAAAATGATTCGACAGCATATTTTTACCTTTGATGTTCAAAAAATACCTTCACACCTAACTATAGAAAAATGATTTTACTTTCCATGATCGGAAACTTCCCCTTACTAGTTACGATGAAACAGCTAAACAAAAATGTTTCATCGTAATACTTATTTTTTCTTTCTTCTGTCCCTAACAGGAATCAGTGGATAGAGAACATGAAGCTTCCTTTAACTTCATACACTATATTAAAGACAGAAAATTAAAAAAGTTAACGTTATCATTGTTTGACTAGATAGTTTGGCTTACCGTATAATTATTAATACAATTATCCAAATGTGAGGTGGTATAATGGGATTGTTTATGTAAATAAAGAATATAATAGCAAAGATTACTTTAAAACGATTATTATACTAACTCATCCTGCAACCCTCGTTTATTAAGAAAAATAGACAATACGTCAAAAAGTGGCTTACTTAATGTAGATTTAGTTCCTTTCAATCTGAATTAATCAGGAGGTGACTCCTTACTCGGTAAACGAGATAAGGAAATTTATTTGGACATATTTAACTTGGTTATAATAGCCATTTTAATTGCTTTGACTGCTTTTTTTGTAGCTTCAGAGTTTGCTATTATTAGAGTTCGTAGTTCAAGGATTGATCAGCTTATAGAGGAAGGCTATAAAAATGCCCTTTCAGCCAAAAAAGTTACTAGTAATCTTGATGAATATTTATCTGCATGCCAGCTCGGCATAACCGTTACTGCACTTGGAATTGGTTGGATTGGAGAAGAAACTGTACAGCATTTTTTATCACCATTGCTTCAAATCATCCATGTTCCTGAAACAGCCATAACCGTCTTATCCTTCTCTTTGGCGTTCACATTTATTACATTTTTACATGTTGTCGTTGGAGAACTGGCTCCAAAAACATTCGCTATTCATAAGGCAGAAAAAATTACATTATGGGCAGCAAAGCCTTTAATCCTATTTTATAAAATGCTATATCCATTTATATGGACTTTAAATGGTTCATCTAGAGTCATCACAAAAATGTTTGGACTAAAGCCTGCTTCCGAACACGAATTGGCACACACGGAAGAGGAACTTCGCATTATTGTATCAGAGAGTTATAAAAATGGGGAGATTAATCAATCCGAATATAAGTATGTAAATAATATTTTTGACTTTGATGATCGAATTGCTAAAGAAATTATGGTGCCGCGGACAGAAATTATTTCCCTTGAACAATCTAGTACCTTAGATGAATTACTTCATCTTATACAGAAAGAGCAATTTACTAGATATCCCATTACTGATGGGGATAAGGACCATATAATCGGCATGATAAACGTAAAAGAAATTATGACCGAATTATTAAAAAGCAGGAACTTAACAAAAAAAACGTTGGAACCTTATATAAGACCTGTCATTCGAGTCATTGAAACCTATCCCATTCAAGATTTATTAGTAAAAATGCAAAAAGATCGCATTCATATGGCGATCTTAATGGATGAATATGGCGGAACTTCAGGGTTAGTTACAGTGGAAGACATTATTGAAGAAATCGTTGGGGATATATGGGATGAATTTGACAGTGATGAAATCCCTCCAGTTCGGACGATAAAAGAAAATCACTATATATTGGATGCCAAAGTTTTAATAAATGAAGTGAATGCTTTACTCCAAATAAGCATAAATGATGAAGTAATCGATACATTAGGTGGCTGGATTCTTACTTCCAATTATGAAGCATCTGAAGGGGATATCATTAACTATGAATCCTATTCCTTTAAGATTATAGAAATGGAAGATCATCATGTTAAATATGTAGAGGTTAAAAAAATTGCCACAGTGATCGAACAACAAACAAAGCTTATTACCATGAAGCAAACTCTTCCTTCTCCTTCATCCGAAGCAGAAATTGTATCATAAGACATGTAGCCTTTACCAAAAACGCGGTAAAGGCTACATTTTTCAGTTCAACTCAAAGATATTTGAATCAATAAGCAAAATTGCTTATTGCTCTTCTCACTTAGTCACTCACCAATAATTCATCAAATTTATAGCCTACACCCCAGACAGTATGGATAAATGGCTGATCTTTCGTGCCAATTTTATTTCTCAACCGCTTAATATGCACATCTACCGTTCTTTCATCTCCATAGAACTGATAGCCCCAAACTCGATCTAATAATTGCTCTCTTGTAAACACCTGTTTAGGGTTACTGATTAGATAATAGAGAAGGTCAAATTCTTTCGGTGTTAAATTAGTAAGGACTTGATTATTGTATATAACCTCTCTCGTTTCCTTACTGATTTTAAAATGCTCTGTTGCAAGAAATTTTTCATCCACTTGATTCGTCGCATCTTTTTGATATCTTCTAGTCACGGCTTTAATCCGAGCCATCAGTGTTAAAGGACTAAATGGCTTTGTCACATAATCGTCTGCGCCCATCTCTAGCCCAAGAACTTGATCTGACTCACTGTCTTTTGCGGTGAGCATAATAATTGGAACAGAACTAACCTCTCTAATTCTTCTGCAAATCGTAACACCTTCCATGCCTGGTAACATCCAATCAATAATAATTGTATCCCAGTTCTGATTTTCCATGAAAAAGTCTAATGCTTCTTTGCCATTATGAATGAATTTCCCTTCATACCCTTCCTTTAGAAAAAACATCTCTAACATGGAACATACACTTTCATTATCTTCGATTACGAGTATTTTCATCCTAACACTTCCTATTTACTAGCGTCCTTTAATATATCTATTATAGCAGAAGTTGTTAGGAACTTTCATACCCTCTAGCTAAGAGGAAGAAAAAACAAATCCTTTTCAAACCTGCATAAAATTCTTTTCATTTGTTATAAACTAATAAAAAAAAGAAACTTGCAACAATTGGCGTTTCCTTCATCACTCGCTGATGGTTCGTTCAACCATTCTACTTTACGGACAATTAATTTTTTTCTAATTCCCATAAACAAAAGATGGAGCGTCTTACTTGTCCGTTAAGAGTGGGATAAACTATCCTAATTAATAACACCAATTATAAAAGGAGTTATTGATATGATTCATACCTTAGCTATAACGAAAAACAATCAGCTAATCTCTGATCTTACATTAGAAGAAATCTTAGACGGAGATTATAAGTGGTTTTGGGTTGATTTTGATCAACCCATCGAAATGGAAATCGAGAAATTACATCATCCTTTTGAATTCCATCCATTATCAATAGAAGATTGTCTCCATAATTTGCAGCGTCCTAAAATAGACTTTTTTGAAACATACACCTTTTTTGTCACTCATTGTTTAAATCCTAAAACAATTAAAAAAGACGAACTTAATATTTTCTTAGGGGAAAATTATATTGTTACCTTTCATCATCATACTTCTATTGAAGTTCATGCTGTAAATAATTTGTTAGCAAATGACGATATTGGAGCATGGACACAATATACCGTTCTTTATCAGCTATTAGATCATCTAGTGGATAATTATATTCCCATTGTCTATGAGATTGAGGATACTTTAGCAGAAATTGATGAAAATCCTGATAAAAAAACAATGGAAGCATTGCTTGATGAATTATTTACGACAAGGCATCAGCTTCTCTCCTTACGTCATACGGTCGTACCAATGAAAGATTTGGTATATAAAATGATTAATACCGAAAAATTATCTGCTCTCTTAATGAAAAGAGAATATTATTCTGATATTTATGATCATTTATTAAAAATCAGTGAATTGATTGAATCAAATCGCGAATTGACAACAGATATAAGAGATAGTTATCTCTCATACAATTCCCATCATTCAAATAGAATTATGCAAATTCTTACAGTCATAACAACCATTTTTATGCCACTTAGCTTTTTAGCGGGCTTATATGGGATGAACTTTGTAAATATTCCTGAGCTTCATTGGAAATATGGATACTTTGGGTTATTGTTTCTTATGGCAATAATCGTTATCGGCATGTTTATATTGTTCAAAAGAAAAGGATGGTTTAAGTAAAGATAGAGTTTTTCCTTTTACGTTACTGATTATATTAGTAAATACGAAGCTATGATGCATCTATTTCAAAACTAGTATGATAAAATAGAATTATCTATCTATTCGTTTTTCACACGCTTTTTACATAGAATTTCTACTATTGGGGGGGATTGATGATGGAGTCATCAAATTTACACACAGAGGCTTTTCTAGAAAAACCACAGCATAAGATTATGCCAAAAAGAGTTTTAGCGAGCAGGATATTTTTCATTATTATCGGTAGTATTTTAATGGGAATTGGGATTGAGGAATTTCTTGTTCCCAATCAAATCTTGGATGGAGGAATTGTTGGAATCTCTATTATTCTCTCTCACTTATCTGGCGCAAAGCTAGGCTACTTTATCTTTTTACTTAATATACCCTTCTTCTACATTGGCTACAAGCAAATTGGTAAAACCTTTACCTTATCCACTATGCTAGGAATTAGCGTTCTTTCTGTCACTACCATTTTATTGCATGATGTACCAGTTTTCACCTCTGATTTACTTCTAGCCACTGTTTTCGGTGGAATCATTCTCGGAATCGGAGTTGGAATTGTTCTACGTTTTGGCGGCTCCCTTGATGGTACAGAAGTATTAGCTCTCCTTTTCAGTAAAAAAAGTCCCTTTTCCGTTGGTGAAATCATTATGTTTTTTAATGTATTTATCTTTATTTGTGCTGGGTTTGTTTTTTCCTGGAATCGGGCCATGTATTCATTAATTGCCTACTTTATTGCTTTTAAAGTAATTGACATTGTAATAGCTGGCTTGGATGAATCAAAATCAGTTTGGATTATTAGTGATCACTCCGAAATTATAGGAGAAACGATACTAGCAAGACTAGGACGTGGCGTAACGTATTTGAAAGGAGAAGGCGCTTACACAGGAGATACAAAGAAAGTCATTTTTTGTGTCATTAACCGTTTAGAAGAAGCAAAGCTAAAAACGATTATAGAAGAATTAGATTCGACAGCATTTCTAGCAGTAGCAAATATTTCCGAAGTTCGCGGTGGAAGATTTAAGAAAAAGGACATTCATTAAAATCCTTTTTCTGCCTTCTTGCCTAAAAAACAAATTTCCCACTCGTATTTTTTAGGCTACCTCTTTCTTGTCTGACTTGTTTCATTTATCCTTTTCTACATTTACTCTTCCTCGTTTCTATTTCGCTATTTAAAGGCGAGTAGAAAAAGATTTACAATGGATAGGTTTATTTCTCTTTGTTTTTGTGAAAAATTTCATTTGTTAGGAGGTTAAAATTTGCGAAAAAACATAACCGTTTCCATTTTAACATTATCAACCATCGTTTGTTTGCTATGGTTAATTGGCTTAGGATGGGTGCTAGTTGACTATAACAATCATCCAGATAATAATCTTCAAACAACATCCGAAGAACAGCAAAAGATAAGCAAAACAAATGGTGTACAGCTCTTAGCTTTAGGTGATTCGCTTACTCGTGGTACTGGTGATGATACTGGAAAAGGGTATATAGGGTACCTCAAGGAATCGCTAGCAGAAAAAACGGAAGAAGAAATAACGATTACTAATTATGGAATAAAAGGATTAACAACCGAGCAATTAGCCAAGCAATTAACAGAGCAGGAAATACAAAGACAAACGGCAAATGCTGACCTTCTCTTTATTACAATAGGAGGTAATGATCTTTTTCAAGGAGGACAATCCCTCACAGAAATTGATGAAGAATCAATAAGTAAATTAATGGCAACCTATTCCAAGCATTTACATACCATTCTAGCTACCATCCGTTCTGTCAACAAAGATGCACCCATTTATTTAATGGGATTATATAATCCATTTAACGATTTAGACGATAGTGCCTTAACTTCTCAAGTAGTTCGCACATGGAATAATGCTACAGCAGAGATATGCGCCAATTATGCCCAAACGATTTTTGTGCCCACCTATGACATTTTCCAGCAGAATGTCCAGCAGTATTTATATTCGGATCATTTCCATCCTAATAAAAAGGGCTATCAGCTGATGGCTGAACGTGTAGCATCTCTTATTTCATGGGAGGTAAATGAAAATGAATGATATAACATTATCTGTTCAACATTTAACAAAAAGAATTGGCAAACGGGACATTATTAAAGACATTAGCTTTGAATTAAAAAGTGGAGAAGTATTTGGATTTCTTGGGCCAAATGGAGCTGGGAAGACGACTACAATACGTATGCTGGTTGGTTTAATTAAACCAACCTCTGGTCAAATATCCATTTGTGGCTACGATGTAAAAAAGGATTTTTCAAAGGCAATGGAACGTTTAGGCTGTATTGTCGAAAATCCAGAATTATATCCTTATTTAACTGGCTGGGAAAACCTCCAATATTTTGCGCGAATGTTAACAAATTCAGATGATAAACGGATTACTGAAGTTGTAAAATTAGTTGGATTAACCGATCGCATTCATGACAAGGTGAAAACATATTCCCTTGGTATGCGGCAGCGACTAGGAATTGGCCAAGCGTTATTAAGCAGACCTAAAGTATTAATTCTTGATGAGCCAACAAATGGATTAGATCCTTCTGGCATCAGAGAAATGCGGCAATTTATTCGCTTCCTTGCAAAGGAAGAAGGACTCAGTGTACTTGTATCCAGTCATTTATTAAGCGAGATTCAACTACTATGTGATCGCGTATCGATTATTTTACAAGGTAAAATCATTCATACCGAATCTGTTCATTCTTTATTAACCCAAAAGGAGAAATTAATCTGGCGTTTTACTCCTTTAGAAAAGGGAATAGAAATCTTGAAAAAGCTTGTTCCTTCTATCCATGTTCAAGAGGAGTATGTGATCACCCCCTATATAGAGGCAGAAGTAGGAAATTGGAGTCGAGTATTGATGGAGTCGAACGTGAATATTACAGAGATGAATCGACAAATCCCATCTCTTGAGCATCTTTTCTTGGAGCTTATAGGAGGTGATTCCTCTTTTGAATAAACTTATATATAACGAGATGCTAAAATTGGTCAAAAGCAAGCGTCTATTAGTTATAACAATTATTATTGGAATATTGATTATGATGTTTACATATGCACAGTATCGTGAAATGGAAAATGTCAAAAAGAGAGTGGGGGATGCTGATTGGCGAGTCACTTTACAGCAATCCATCGTAGATATGCAAAACAGAATTGGTTCTAGTGGGATTTCTGAAGAATTCCGCTCTCAATTAAAGGTTAGGATTGATCAAAGCCAGTATTATCTCGATAATAATATTAATCCGCAAGAACCAGGAGCTCCTACCTTTTTGCGTGTGTTTCTTGACAATTCCATCCAGCTCCTTCTTCCTTTAATGGTAATGATTATTTCAGCTGATCTTGTTTCATCAGAAAAAAGTATTGGTACCATTAAGCTTTTGTTGACTAGACCGGTAAGGCGTTGGAAGATCCTTTTGAGTAAATATATAACCCTAATTCTGTCTGTTTCCTTTATATTATTTATCTTTGGATTATTTTCTTATCTTATTTCTGGTCTATTCTTTGGATATGTTGGTTGGACTGCTCCCATATTAACTGGTTTTACGGTAGAAGCTGGTGAATTAAATACTGCTAATGTCCATTTAGTACCTCAATGGCAATATATTTTAATGGTTTTTGGGCTTGGTTGGTTTGTGTCTGTTGTAGTAGGTACACTTTCCTTTATGTTTTCCGTGCTTATTAAAAGTACAGCTGCAGGAATGGGTGCCATGCTTGCATTCTTGATCTCTGGTTCGATTATTAGTTCGATTGCTTCTTCTTGGGAGTCAGCCAAATACTTTTTCATGGTAAACCTAAGATTAACAGATTATCTCCAAGGAAATATTCCGCCCATTGAAGGAATGTCCCTCCCATTCTCCCTAATTGTTCTTACTATTTGGGGAGTAGCTGGAGTTATTATCTCATTTCTTGTGTTTACGAAGAAAGATATTTATTAATAGAAGTCATAAAAAAAGACCTTTCTGGTCTTTTTTTACGACTTCGCTTCTTCTACAACTAAAGAAATAAATTTATCATCTTGTGTTCTGTGATTAACAGTGACAACCACTGTTTTTTCTTTCCCATCCTCTTTTACAATAAATTGAAAGGAATCTTGCTCTTCTTGTGCGGAGATTTTCTTTCTCCCTAAATATTTATAATCTGTGACAGACTCCTCTGGATAATCCGCTTTTACTACGGCAATCGCAATTGAACCGAATTTTTTATAATCTAACTCCTGTACAGCAACATTATGGGATGGAAACATAAATGCCATTATTAATACTGTGACGCTAACAATAAGAATCGATAAGGATCGCGTTTTCATAAATACCTCCAATAATTTTTATTAGTATTATTTATCCCCCAGCATTTTTTTATGTATCGCATCGATTTTTTTTGCTTCTTCGATTAAAGTTCTTGGAATCGTTTTATTTCTTTCCCATGCTTCTGGAAAGTTAGTTAAGGATGGATTCTTCTCATCCACTAATGGACATATTTCAATTGTAAACGCAGGTAAATGATACGTATTGATAAACCAATCCGTATATCCTCCGCCAACTGCATCTTTTGGTGGAGTGCCAAGTTTATATCCAGTCTCTTGTGCAAGCACTTCTGCAATCATGCGATCTCTTTCTTCATTCACACCATTATTATATTGCCAAAAAATCTCCTGGCCAGAAGAATGATAAGCTACTGCAATGATTGGCTTTATTTTTTCTGTCAATTCAACGATTGCTTTTACTTCCTTTGCTTCAAATGGTGCTTTCCCCTTATAATTTTTATAAGATGGCTCTTTTTTAGAGTCCTGTAAATTTTCCCATCCAGCAGGATATTGTCGATTAAGATCCACACCTAGTCCGTTACTCTTCCACCGTGTAAAGTCATCTAGCCCGTCATTCATTTTCTTTATTTTTCTTTTTGAAAAAAACGGGAATTTATTAATTTTTCCTTGCTGGATCGTCACTCCGTCCGGATTAATCATCGGGACAATCCAGATGGAATAAGAACCGAGATAATTTGCGCCATTTTTCATGTTAACTGCAATGTCTTCTGCCATTTTCATTGTTAATAAAGAAGTTATCCATTCTCTTCCGTGATGTGCTCCAGAAAGGAGGACGCTTTTCTCTCCTGTTCCTATTTGAATCGCATAGATTTTCCTGCCGAACTCTGATTTTCCAATCGTATGCACCTGTAATTGCTTTTTATATTTACTTTTCAAAATCCAAATGTCTTCCTGATAGTCCTCATATGTATATTCATTGCTTGCATCAATAATTGATTCTGCACTATATTGCTTAGGGTAAGCATAAAGAAATAAGCATACTGTCAATAAAATAATGAGTCGCCTTTTCATAATAACTCCTTTTTTCTTTATATTGTGGATGTATGTTATTACTTATTCACTTTAAAGAAAATTTCTCCCTTTTCTACCACGAGAAATTATACAGGTAAAAATAGATAACCCTTATAAATCAAGATAGCCAACTTTTAGTGGGTAACATTCTAACCTTTTTTCATATAATATAATCATCTCCTTCCCACAAAGGAGGCAATAAAATGAACAATACAGATTATGATCGAGCCCTTTACTATACACATCGATCAGAATGGGATAATCTTCTCCTATTAATGGTAAGAACCCAGGATAACTTTCTCTCAAAAAAAATCGAACAATTTTTACATGCCTATAACTTTGAACATGATTATTCTGTCATAGAAAAACATTTATATTCATTATTGCGCTATATTGACCACGCCAACGATTTAGCGGAAGATGACTGGATTCACACAACCACTATGTAAGAAAAAAGAATTCCACCAAAAAACCACGGTTTACGCCGTGGTTTTAATTTGTACAATATCCCTTTTTTCACTTCTTATACTCAATTCGATATACGTCAAATCTTCTATCTTTTAATTGGCGAACTGTTCCTCCTTGACGTTGTCGTCTAAGGATTTCTAAGTCAACATCCCCAATCATGACCATTTCGATGTTCGCATTTGTTTCGCCAACGATTCCGTCTCTTGCAAATTCAAAATCGGACGGGGCAAAAATCGCCGATTGCGCATATTGAATATCCATATTTTCGGTTTGCGGCAAATTCCCAACAGTCCCTGCAATAACGGTATAGATTTGATTTTCTACCGCTCTTGCTTGTGCACAATAGCGTACTCGTAAGTATCCTTGGCGATCTTCCGTACAGAATGGTGTAAAGATAATTTTTGCTCCCATATCTGTCGCAATTCGAGCAAGCTCTGGAAATTCGATATCATAACAGATTTGAATGGCAATTTTCCCGCAATCTGTATCAAAAACCCTTATAGCATCTCCTCGTCTTATTCCCCACCATTTTCGCTCATTCGGTGTTATATGTAGTTTATATTGTTTTTCGATGGTCCCATCTCGTCTAAAAAGATAAGCAATATTATAAATCTCATCATCATCTTCCTTCACAAAATGAGAGCCGCCAATGATGTTGATATTATATCGAATCGCCAAATTTGTAAAAAGCTCAATATACTGCTCTGTATACTCCGTCACTCTTCTAATGGCTGTACTTGGAACACGCTCATCCATAAACGACATTAATTGAGAGGTAAGCAGCTCTGGAAATACAACAAAATCTGATTCAGCATTAGATGCGACGTCTGTATAATACTCTACTTGATTGGCGAAATCCTCAAAGCTATATATTTGTCTCATCATATATTGCACAACACAAATTCGCACCGGATAGCTGCTCGTGAAAAAGCGTTTTGATTTTGGCATATATTCTACATTATTCCATTCCATTATCGTCGCATAGCTCTTTGATTGTGCATCATCTGGCAAATAGTTTGTATTGATGCGCATTAACGTAAAGCCATTAATGAGCTGAAAGGACAACACAGGATCATATATTTTATGATGCAGCACTTCCTGCACATATTCTCTAGCTGTCATTTGATCTTCATATTTATAATAATTCGGGATTCTGCCACCAATAATAATGCTTTGTAAATTTAATTGCCGAACTAGCTCTTTTCTTGCTTCATAAAGACGGTGGCCAATTTTCATTCTCCGAAAAGCTGGGTCGACCATTACCTCAATCCCATACAGATTATAGCCATCTGGATTATGATTTGTTATATAACCACCATCTGTCACTTCATCCCAAGTATGTCTTGCATCATATTCGTCGAAGTTAATAATCAAGCTCGAGCAAGAACCAATGATTTCCCCATCGTATTCCGCTACAAATTGACCTTCTGGAAAGATATCGAGATGACTGTTTAATTGATCTTTCTTCCAAGGATCCATACCGGGAAAACATTCAGCTTGTAACTTCATAATTTTATCAATATCCTGGTATTCCGTATTTCGTATGATTAATTTCTTTTCAAATTTTGACAAGTCCAATTTCGTCATAATCTTTGACTCCCTTATGTATGTTTCTTTTTTTCTCAAATAATGTTACTTTCTATTTACTATTTCTACATTTCCCCATTTTTTTCAGATATAATCTCTGTCTTTCATTAAAACTAGTTTGTTTACATCATTTCCAAATAGCTTTATACTTTTTCTATATTGAAAATGTTTTTAAGTGGTTGAATAAAGACAATAAAGGAGAATCGTATGGAAGAAAAAACAAAGAATGATTCCCGAGAGCATCTTTTATACTTAGCTTGGATTGCATCTGTTCTCAGTATGTTCGGCAGCCTATACTTTTCAGAAATTAGAGAGTTCGTGCCTTGTACATTATGTTGGTATCAACGGATATTAATGTACCCCTTTGTGATTATTTTAGGAATTGCTGTAATCCGAAAAGATTATAAAATCACTTTTTACACAATGTTTCTTTCAGGTTTCGGTGCATGCATTTCCATTTACCATTACTCGAAACAAAAATTAGCTAGCATCTTTGAAAGCTCTGCCGCTTGTGGACCAGTCCCTTGCACAGGCGAATACATAAATTGGCTAGGCTTTATCACAATCCCCTTCATGGCACTTGTTGGATTTATTATTATCTTTACTTGTAGCATCATCATTTGGAAAAAAACAAAGGAGATGAATAAATGAAAAAGGTAATTTTTTTCTTAGTTTTTATTATTATATTATTTGCAGGAGTAGCCTTTTTATCTAATATGCAAAAAGAAAAAGCAGTAGAAGGAAATTTATATAAAAAAGAGGATTTGAAACCTGAAACAATGGAAATATTAGATGATCCAAATTACCAAAATATTATTGTTCCTGATGCACTCGAGGAAAAATTAAAAACAGAAGAAGATGTTACCGTATACTTCTTTAGCTCAGATTGTATATATTGTAAACAAACGACACCAGAATTAATGCCACTTGCAGAAGAATTAGATGTAACGATTGATCAATATAACCTATGGGAATTTGAAGAAGGATGGGATAAGTACAATATTGATTCCACCCCAACAATCGTTCAGTACAAAAATGGAGAAGAAGTAGGAAGAATTAACGGCTATAAAGAACCTGAAGTATTTAGACAGTGGCTAGAAGAATATAGTGTTTCGAAATAGAATTCTTTAAAAATAAGCCGTCGCGATATAAGCGACGGCTTATTTTAATTCCAGATAGGAATAATAAGTGCAAGCAAAAAAAGGTTTATACTAAATACTGATTAGTTGCCTCTGCATACATACTAAAATTTGATTGATTGAAGGAATTTCCATCCTCATTGCGTTTAAAATTGTCTAAATCAAATGGGAAGAAGATATCCAAGTCCTCTAAAATTCGAACATTTTTTGAAAATAGATGTTTATATTTATGTTTATCTTCTGGAGCTTCTAAAATATTCACAAGGGTTTGAAGACTTGCAATTACTTGATAAGATGTTTTTAATGTACTTAATTGCTGTGCTTTGTCGGGAGTGATCGTAAGCACCTTTAACCGTTCAAACTTATTTATTTCCTTATCTGAAAAATAGAAAGGAAATATCTTCGAGTAAAAGGTCTGAATCAGTTCATCAATTCTTTCCTCTTGTGTTGGTGTTGATGCAAAAACTACTTTCATGAAATGAGACACCCTCTTTGTTTCTATTATTACCACTAGTCTACCATATCCCACAAAACCATTTCTGTGGTAATTAAAACCATGATATGATGACTATGTCAAATTTAAACCTATTTTTTTATGTATACTTATAGAGAAGTAAAGGAGATTTTATATGATATTTGAAAAAAAGGGAGATTGGCTTCTGCTCAAAATCCCTCTACAATGGGAAGGATTATTAATTGAAGCATTCTTTTCAGAGGTATTGTTGGCATCAAAAAAACAAATTCATCTGTTTAAAATGGAGAAAAAGGTCCAGTTAAATAACCAAAATGTTCCTTGGAATACGATGCTCAAGAAGGAAGATATTTTAAAAATAAAACTATTTCAGCCACAACCAAATGATATCATTCCGACCTATATGGATTTATCAATCCTTTATGAAGATGATTTTCTGCTCGTTGTTAATAAGCCAGCTTCTATTGATACACATCCACATTCTTCAGAAGATGCGTCTTCATTATTGAATGGAGTTGCCTACCATTTACTTTTGAATGGGGAAGAAAGACCGTTAAAGCATATACATCGCTTAGATCGGGATACAACTGGCTGTGTTTTGTTTGCTAAACACGATTTAATCGCAAACATGCTCGATTATATGTTACGGGAACGAAAAATTAAAAGAACCTATATCGCTCTTGTTCAAGGATTCTTATCACAAAAAAAAGGAACGATTAATAAACCAATAGGAAAGGATAGGCACCACGGAAGCCGAAGAAGAATATCAGAAACAGGACAAACGGCAATCACCCATTTTAAACGAATAAAACAATTGCCAAATGAAGGACTGACACTTATCTCGTGTTCATTGGATACAGGCAGAACCCATCAGATAAGAGTTCATTTAAGCTCCATTCATCATCCTCTTGCTGGCGATATACTATATGGCGGAAAACCGATTTTTAATCGACAAGCACTACATGCGGTAAAACTACAATTCATCCATCCTATCTCTAAGGAGGAAATAACTGTCTTTGCACCTCCATTAGACAAACAGCCAATTTTTCCTAATGCAAACTGGGAAGAAATTTTAAAGGAAACAAAGTAAAAAGGAAATGGGCCAAAAAAGCTCATTTCCTTTCCTTTTATACCTTTTATGTTGTTTTACGCATGCCGCGCATAATTAGACTTAAAATAAAGACTAAAATAACTGCACCAATAATACTTGGAATTATTGCAAAATCTGCAATTGATGGACCCCAATCTCCAAGAATTAATGATCCTAACCATGCACCAACAAAACCAGCTATAATATTTCCAATTACTCCACCAGGAATATCTTTACCAACGATTAATCCTGCTAACCATCCTATAATACCACCTATAATTAATGACCATAGAAATCCCATATATAACACTCCTTTTATTATAGTGTTTAATTTTTTAACATGAGATAGTGAGGAATCATGCTGCAGCTTATTATTTACCCGTACGGTTTTTTTTCACTATCTGCTTGTACTTATATTTACCACCCTTTGATTCTTTTAAACCTACTAAAAACATTCATTTTGTTAGGAAGATTTTGATAATATGTTTCAAAAAAAGATCTACACCATTTTATAATTTGGCATAGATCTTTTGTTCCTATTAAAATAAATAAAAGTGCAAGAAATTAAAAAATCACTTCATCTGGATTACTTCCAAGTCGTTCGTTCATATTTAATCGATCTATTTGATCCATTTCTACCAAGCTAAGTTGAAAATCAAATATCTCCGCATTTTCTTTTATTCTTTCAGGATGAATCGATTTTGGAATAATGATGTTTCCATTTTGGAGATGCCAACGTAAAATAACTTGAACTGGTGTCTTGCCATGTTTTTTTGCAATATAGTTAAGGGTTGGTTCATTTACTAATCGACCTTTAGCTATCGGTGACCAGGCTTCAATTTTTATCTCTTTTTGCTGACAGTACTCCCTTAATTTCTCTTGCGAAAGTCTTGGATGGAGTTCAATCTGATTAACGGTTGGAACCTCATTCGCATTTGCTAGCAAATGCTCTAAATGATGTTCCTGAAAATTACTTACTCCAATTGCCTTAACGACTCCTTCGTCATACAGTCTTTCAAGTGCTTTCCATGTTTCGACGTATTTATCTTTTCCTGGCCAATGAATTAAATATAGATCAAGATAGTCCAAATCCAATTTCTTTAAACTCGCTTCAAATGCGCGTAGTGTAGAATCATACCCTTGGTCTTCATTCCAAACTTTTGTGGTGATAAATAGAGAATCCCTCGAGATAACGCTTTCTTTTATCGCTTTACCTACCCCTTCTTCATTCTTATAAATGGCGGCAGTATCGATAGAACGATAGCCAAGTTCCAAAGCTGCTTTTACCGTTTGGATTACTGTCTCTCCTTCTTCTACTTTAAAGACGCCGATACCTAATTGAGGTATCTCTACTCCGTTATGTAGTTTCACTTTATGTTCGATGCTATTGACCAAACAAAACACCCCCAAAATCAGAATTATCCATATAATAACACTTATTTGAATACTTCTCTATAATTTTGATTTAACTTTTTCATATAAATACTCGTTCAATAACCTCTTCTTGCTTCTAACAACAAAAAGACTACTTCTTAATATATTTTTATTTTAAGATAAATAGAACGATTTTCTCCCACCATTTCCAAGGAAGCATGTTCTTTAACAGGATTGTACTTCTCGTTCCTTTCCCAATGACATAGCGCAATCTTGGATGCTTTGTTTGAGCGATCGCAACTACTTTTTTCGCTACTTCCATTGGATCTCCATCCTTTATTCTATTTCTTTGTAAATATGTATCCAATTGTTTCATGTATGAAAAATATGGAGAAGAAGACAAGGTAGATTTTACGGTTACCTTTTTTCCTGTAGTCCAAATATTAGTTTGAAAAGGTCCAGGTTCTACAAGAATTACCGGAATAGAAAAAGGAGCCAATTCTAATCTTAAGCTCTCACTCCATCCTTCTAATGCAAATTTAGAAGAGACATATGGTGATAAACCTGGAAATCCAATTTTTCCACTTATACTACTCATATTAATAATCATTCCACTCCCTTTCTCTCTCATGAAAGGAAGTACACATTGCGTTACACGAATTGCCCCCAAAAAATTTGTTTCCATCTGAAGCTGATATTCATTAATCGGAATTTCCTCCGAAAAACCACCTCCAGCATAGCCAGCATTATTTATCAATAAATCGACTTGTCCAATATCCTGCAACATTAACGTTAAGTTCTCTACCGATTGGGCAGAAGTAATATCCAAAGAGGTGATCTTAATATTGGATATTACCCCTAATTTTGTTGCAGTATCGATTAATTGTTTACCTTTGTTCCTATCTCTCATTGATGCTATAACGATATATTCTGATTTTGCAAATTCTAGTGCCATTAATTGACCAAATCCACTGTTTGCTCCTGTTATTAAGACTACTTGCTTCTCCACTTTTTCACCTTTTTCTTCCTTTATATTACATCCATTATTCGCTTAATACTCATTTATTTTCTTGATATTCCTTCCTTAATATGGACATCATATAAATTGATTGGTAATTATTATTTATTTTTATTGCTTCTCGTTGTAATCCCTCTATCTTAAATCCCTCTGATTCATATAGAGATTTTGCACGGAAGTTGTGATCTACTACCTCGAGCCATAATCGATTTGCATGCATGTCAGTAAAAGCCCATTGTTTTATTAAGTGCAACATTTTTCTTCCATATCCTTTTCCTTTTTCCGAAAAAGCAATTCTTTTTATTTCTATGCTATCATTTTCATCTTCCAATCCATTTATTAGAACATAGCCAACTGGTTTATTCGATAATCTTTCGATAACAAGTAAATGTAATATATTAGGATTATCTGTAAGCGCCCTTTTATGTTCCTGTAAGGACCATTGTAATATATAAGGACTATTAGTAGGATCTTTTTCTGTTTTTCGCACATAAGTTAATTCTGTCTCTTGTGTTTTTCGAATAAGAATCGTTTCATCGATTAACACGGTACCTCCTCCTTCCTAGGAATTATGTTATTACTATATTCTAGAATAACAAATTGGACACGGTTGTTTGCAAAGCAGAAACGGAAGGTAATATCACTAAAAATGTTAAATTAGTGCAAACTTTGTAAATATGTAAGGCTATTTTCTTAAAATTTCGTAAATCAAATATTAAGATTTTGTAAATTTATTAAAAAAACACTAGGCTATTCGACAAGTTTCCTATAAAATATGTAAGGCTTAGTCATAATTTGTTATATATTAATGGAGGTAACCGCAATGGTTTTTAAAAAACAAGATAAGTTTGCTGTTATGTTAAAAAATATCGCTTCAAATTTAAAAGAAGGAGCAGACTTTTTTGCTGACTATAAATTGACAAATGTTAGCGATTTAAAAACTTTTTCTGAAACAATGAAAGAAATCGAAACAAAAGGTGATACATATGTTCATGAAGTAATCACTGAATTAAATAAAGCATTTATTACACCGATTGAAAGAGAAGACATACTAGCTCTTACGATGAGTATGGATGATGTATTAGATGGTTTAGAGCATACTGCAGCACTATTTGAAATGTACAATATTATTAGTGCAGATGAATATATGCTTCGCTTTGTGGAAGAAATAAAGAATTGTGCAGTTGAAATTGACAAAGCAGTAGACCTACTTACAACAAAGAAATTACCTAAAATTAGAGAGTATGCTATTAGAATTAAAGATCATGAATCAAAATGTGATGGCATTTTACGACAATCTATTAAAAATCTGTTCTCTGTAGAAAAAGATCCAATTCGCATTATCCAATATAAAGAAGTTTATGAAAATCTTGAGGAGATTGCAGATTACTGTCAAAGTGTTGCAAACACACTTGAAAGTATTATTATGAAGAACGCGTAAGGAGTCTTTTTCCAATGAATACATTATTAATACTTACTATATTAATCGTTGTCTTTGCATTAGCATTTGACTTTATCAATGGCTTCCATGATACAGCCAACTCCATTGCGACTGCAGTGTCAACAAAAGCATTAAAACCAAAGCATGCGATTATTATGGCAGCATGTATGAACTTTGTTGGTGCAATGACATTTACAGGCGTTGCAAAAACAATTACAAAGGGGATTGTAGACCCATTTGCTTTAACAAATGGTTCACTCGTTATCCTTGCTGCATTGATTTCTGCAATTATATGGAATTTGGTTACATGGTATTTCGGAATACCAAGTAGCTCATCCCATGCAATTATTGGGTCAATCGCTGGAGCTGCTATTGCTTCATCTGGATTCTCATCGCTTAATTATACTGGTTTTATTAAAATTATTGAGGCATTGATTCTCTCACCAATCATCGCCTTTGTTGTTGGATTTATCATATACTCCATTTTTAAATTCTTCTTTAGGGATTTAAATTTAACAAAAACAAATAGACGGTTCCGTTATTTTCAAATATTCACAGCAGCATTGCAATCTTATACACATGGAACTAATGACGCTCAAAAAGCAATGGGAATTATCACAATGGCATTATTAGCTAATAATTATGTTTCAACTGGTGATGTGCCATTTTGGGTGCAATTAGCATGTGCTACTGCAATGGGACTCGGAACTTCTGTCGGTGGATGGAGAATTATTAAAACAGTTGGTGGAAATATTATGAAAATCCGACCAGTAAATGGCGTTGCAGCTGATTTATCAGGGGCAATGATTATTTTCGGATCAACTTTAATTCATCTTCCAGTTAGTACAACCCATGTTATATCTTCTTCTATTCTTGGTGTTGGATCAGCACACCGCTTAAAAGGGGTTAAATGGGGAACAGCACAACGAATGATTATTACATGGGTAATTACATTGCCAATTTCAGCAAGCATCGCTGCAATTTGTTACTACATTCTTCATTTCTTTTTTTAATAAAAAAATTTAGTACTATAACTAAAGCAAAAAAGCATCTTTACCCTTCGCGTAAAGATGCTTTTTTTATTTTAAAGTGTAAGTAATCTCTCTGTAACCTTTCTAATAAGTAAAGGCAAAGTTTGAAAAGTATAGGGTTTATATACTCTTTCCGTCCATTTATGTCCCCCTTTTCCATATACACCAATGTTAAGAGCAGGAATATTTAGACTCTGCATTTTTCCCAAATCTAATGGAAATAATTCATTCATTCCTGGAAAATTTGCGACCACTGTTTCAATCTCTGTTTGATTCCCATTAAATGCTAAGAAGCTACCGTCACATAAATAAGGGAAATACCCTCTTAACGGAAATACTTCCTTGTACTCCTCTTCCGCCTCTTGTAACACTTCTTCCAATACTTCTTTTAAATAAACGGACTGTTCATCCATTTGTAACGTATTAGATGGTAAGAATGGTGGAGCAAAAAACAGAATAACCCGAGGCTTCTTTTCTGGATCTAATTGCTGTAAGCCTTCTACTAGTTCAAAAGCTTTTAATCGATCATCTAAATCTTCCGGCAAGCGTTTTAGTAAGCTATTCAAGTGCTTTTCTGGTTCTTCTCCATGCTCCTTTAAATACTCTATATATTCTTGAATTGTCATCACATCTGTTTTCCAGTTAATCGACCGTTCTGGGAGATAATTCGCTTTGCAAAATGCAGTGTAGTTATTCGCTAATTCGTTCTCTATCTTTACACATGCTGTTTGGGCGATCCTTTTTAAGGAGACTAATACATCACTTGGTGTTTTTTTGTAAATAAAATAATTAAAATACATTCTGATACTAACAGGTGTTTGAACATTATAGCTTTGCTTACTCTCTTTCATAAACAAGCAGCTAGGCGGTAGGACTAATTCATTATCCAGCTTTTCTGCTAGAGAAAAATTTTGATTAATGCTTCTATTAATCTCTGAAGCAATGAATGTCGGGTCAATCCCAAGCAAGCTTTCGCCAACATGTGCCTCTCTTCCTAAAATAGAAAAACAGGGCAATAACTTTCCTGCTCCCCCACAATATACATATTTTGTTTGATCTCCATTATATAAAGGCGAAATGAAATCATTATTAATAGCAGCCACATAGGATAATCCTCTTTCTTGTTGAAGACGAACGAGTTCATCTAAAGCTCCTCTAATGCCAACATGTTGATTCTCCTCATCGGCATTGAATAAGATTAGAATATTTCCATCAAGCTTTTCTCGATGATTCATGTAATAGAGAAGATTCGCTAGATGAATACTTATTCCACTTTGCATATCAAGAGAACCTCTCCCAAACATCCAATCTCCGCTTCGGGCATCGTTTCTAGCCTCTTCATCCCCATCATAGCTTTTAAAAAATGCTGCTAGTTTATCCGGATCATGAGCAATGTCCTTTAGCTTTCCATAATCTTCTATCCCTACAGTATCTACATGTGCATGGTAAATCACCGTTTCTTTTTTATTTGAATTGCCTTGTAATAAAGCCCATACATTTATCCGTTCATCCCCTTCTATGTCCTGCTTCCATACATAATCTGGATATGCCTGAAAATAAGGAAAGGAGGCAATTATTTCATATAAATAGTTAGCCTTGTCTAATTCTCCTTCTGTTCCACTATAGCTTTCCATTTCAATAAGTCTTTTTGTCAAAAATTCTACTTGTTGTGCCAATGTTAAAGATGCCAATTGATTATACATACCTTCATCCCCTGGTTTTTCTTTAGTTTTAAGTTTATTGCTATTCTATCTATCTGACAACCTATTTTTCTGTCTATTCAAATTATTATATATAATAGTAGACTCTCTTATTAAAATATTTTTCCCTTCCACATACCCCCTTCTATTTTTCTTCTTTTTCACATAGATATGAATAAAATGGACAAGAAAAGTTAGGATGATGTTTAGTGATGGAAAAAATCGCTGCCATTTTTGTCGGGAGCTTACTAATAGGCATTGGGGTTAATGGGTTTTTAGTGCCTCATCATCTTCTAGATGGAGGTATTATTGGAATTGGGCTTATCCTTCATTATCACTATGACATTCCAACAGGTCTTTCGATGATGATTTTAAGTTTACCCTTGTATATACTTGTTTGGTTTTATAATAAGGATTATTTCATTTATGGAATTTTCGGATTTCTTACTTCTTCTTTTTCTATTGACGTACTTTCTTTTTTACGAGAAATCTTCTCGCTAAATCTTGTATTAAGTGCTATTCTCGGTGGAGTAATTATTGGAGTTGGGATTGGGGTTATGCTTCGATTTGAGACAAGCACCGGGGGAACAGACCTTCTTGCCCAAGTGCTTGCAAATATCCTATCCATTCATGTGGGAATCATCATCTTTTTAATAGACGGTATAGTTTTATTAAGTGGCTATAAAATTGTCGGTATTCCTACACTTATAGCCTCTTTTATGACTATTTTCTGTGTCGCTATCTTTACGACATTATTGTCAAAAAAGAAGATTTCCATCTAGTTTTGAATGGATATAAAAAAAATTAGTAGGAGAATCACCGTTCCCTATTCCTACTAATTTTTCAGATAAATTCCATAGCTATTTTTGCATGTTTTTATTTTTCAGGTCACAGCTTTCCATTGCCGCTAAAATTGTCCCTCTAAATTGATGCTGTTCTAACGTAGTGATTGCTTCAATCGTTGCTCCACCAGGTGTGCATACTTCATCTTTTAATACCCCAGGATGCTTGCCTGTTTCTAAAACCATCTTCGCAGCACCTAAAACAGATTGGGCAGCCAATTTATAAGCTTTATCTCTTGGAATCCCACTACGGACACCGCCATCTGCCAATGCTTCAATAAACATATACACATATGCTGGAGAAGAGCCGCTAATGGCTGGAATAGAATCCATTAAACTTTCTTCTACCAGTTCTACTTTTCCAAATGATGCAAACATATCTTTTATAAAAGCAATGTCCTTTTCGTTCATCCGATCATTTGCACAAAATACAGTCATCCCTTCTCCTACAAGGGAAGGAGTATTTGGCATAGAGCGAATAACCTTTATTTGCTTGGACATTTGAGATTCTATGTATGCTATATCAATTCCAGCAGCAACTGTAACAATGATTGTTTCTTCCTTCACATAAGAGGAGATTTCTTGTAACACCTCTCCATATAAATGTGGTTTAACCGCAACAATTAGAACATCCGCATAACTTGCTACTTGTTTATTATCCAAGGTAGTTTCTATTTGAAAAGCTTCCTTAACATTTTGTGCGCTCTCTGCCGACTTTGTGCTTGCCAAAATTTCTTCTCTCTTCGCAAAAGAAGATTGAAGCATTCCATTTACCATCGCCTGGGCCATTTTTCCACACCCAATAAAACCAACATTTCTTTTTTTCACTCTGATCTTCCTCTCTCGTTAGTCTCTTTACTTTTACATAGTACGAGAAGAAAATCAACCAATCCTTCTAATCGATTGAGTAAATAGAATAATTAACACATAATTTTTGGACCATTTTTCCTTTGATACCCCGGCTTGATCTGTTCCATTCTAATTGCTTCTTTCATACATAAATTTCCCTTCTCTGAATGAAATGATAGTAAACTAATCCCAAATTCAATCAATGATACAAGAATAATTTCCATTTCCATTCCATCTAGCTTTAATGTACAATCGTTGCTTGTTGTTACTTTCTCGCTTACCATTTCTAAAATGAATAGAATTCCTTTGGATGCATTTCTTATACTAAAATCCAACGCCTCTTTTATTAATAAAAGATTTTCCTCGGTTACGTATATTTGCTCCTTCACTATAAACCTCCTTCATACCTATTAAATTCTATTCTTATTGCGAAAATCATTTAACTATATAATCTGGAAGAAAAACTTCGTCTGGTGTTTTGGAAAAAATACTAGATATCTGTACTGCTTGTTCATAAGATAATCCTCGTTTGCCATTCTCAATTTGCCAATAATATGACTTTGTAATGCCTAGCTTATCAGCCATCATTTGATAGGTATAGCCGTATTGCTTTCTTATGATACGCAGTGTATTCCAATGCATTTTTTACACCCCATCTACCAATCATCTTTTTTCCTTTTATTAAAATTATACGTAAACCAGTAGTTTACTTCAATATAAAATTCCGTATTTGTTAACAAATATTCATCATTTACTGTTAGCTATTTGTTAACATATAATAGAGGTATCGAAATGAGGAGCTGATTCAGATGAATTTTTCAGAAAGATTGAGGTATTTACGTAAGTCAGCAAACATTTCTCAACAAACGCTTGGGGATGCAATGAATGTGACAAAGGTATCTATCTCAGGGTATGAAACAGGTAATCGAAAACCTGATACAGACACATTACAAAAACTTGCTGATTATTTTGATGTAAGCATTGATTATCTCCTTGGCCGCTCAGAGACAAAGGAAGCAAGAGCATCCTATCAAACGGCAGAAAAGGAAATTACGATAGAAGAAGCTTTACTCCTTTCTCAATTACAGAAATATCCATCTATGTATAATCATTTAATAACTGACCCAGAAAAAACGGTTCTTCAGCTGTATAGACTATGGAGTTTTTTAGAAGAAGAGAAGCAGAATAAAAACTTGTAAGAATATTGACCTTACAAGTTTTTATTTAATTCTTAACAAATTACTTATAAGAGCGTATAATATACATAATTCTCATAAGAAAGGTTGGTTTTTGTGACTACTCTAGCGAAAACAATTCCACAGCCATTAGTTCGTACTAATCAATGGATTATTTTTCTTTCTGTTTTACTTAGTTTATTTATGCAGCAATACTGGATTTTGCTTATTCCTCTTCTAGCAGGATTTTGCGGATTATTATTTCAATGGAATCCCATTATGAAACTAGCCAGCTTGTTTCTCCAAAAGCCAAGGAAGGAATACCGTCAAGAAGACTGGGATCAACAACAATTTAACCAAATAATTGCTGTAGTATGTTTGGCTGTTGGTTCTATTTCATTTTTCCTTAACTGGACCATTGTCGGCTACATCTTTACAATTATGGTTGGGGTCGCTTCTATCGTTGCCATCTTCGGATTTTGCATCGGTTGTTTTATCCGATTTCATTGGAAGAGATATCAATATAACCGCAGCCTGTAAATAGAAAATGCATAGGGATTCCATATAACTCAAATAGAATCCCTTCCTATTTTACAGACTTCTTTCTTTAATTTGCTTTTCTATCCTATGTTTGAATGTTTCTATAGATAGTCCTTCAGAATCCGCTTCTCCATACTTTCTTACATTTACTTTATTTTGTTCTTTTTCTTTATCCCCGAGTACTAATATATATGGTATCTTTTGCATTTGTGCTGCTCTGATTTTATACCCTAATTTTTCGTTGCTGTCCTCAATCTTCACTCTTATCCCCGCTTCCTTTAAAGCAGATTGAACTTCTAGGCAATAATCTAAGTGAACAGTTGAGACTGGAATAATTTCAACCTGTGTGGGGGCAAGCCAAACAGGAAAGGCACCTGCAAAATGTTCAATGAGTATTCCAAAGAATCGATCAATTGACCCATATATAGCACGGTGAATAACAACGGGACAGACTTTTTCATTGTTCTCATTTATATAAGCTAGGTTAAAAAGCTTTGGCATTTGAAAATCAAGCTGAATTGTTGCACATTGATGACTTCTTTTTAAAGCATCCTTTATATGAAAATCAATTTTCGGACCGTAGAATGCTCCATCTCCTTCATTAAGAATATATTCTATTTCAAGATGTTCTAAAACATTTTTTAATGCACCTTCTGCCAATTCCCAGATGTCATCCCCTTCCAACGAATCTTCTGGTCTAGTAGAGAGTTCCACAGTATAGGCAAATCCAAAAGTACGATAGACTTTATCAATTAATTGAAAGATGTTTTTTATCTCCTCTTCGATTTGATCTTCTCTTACAAACAGATGGGCATCGTCTTGGCAAAATGTACGAACACGAAGCATCCCGTTTAGTGCACCACTGTATTCATGACGGTGTACCTGACCAAATTCAGCTAATCGAATGGGCAAATCACGATAAGAATAGAGACTATTTTTGAATATAAGCATATGCCCCGGACAATTCATCGGCTTTAATGCAAATTTTTGTTCATCTACTTCGGAAAAATACATATTTTCATGGTAATGATCCCAATGACCTGATTGCTTCCACATTCGCTCATTCATCATCAACGGAGTCCTCACTTCTTCATAACTAGCCTCTCCTTGAAGATCTCTTGAAAATTGCTCTAATTCATTGCGAATAATTTGTCCTTTCGGTAAGTAAAACGGCATGCCAGGTGCCTCTTCTGAAAACATAAACAGCTCCAATTGTTTTCCTAGCTTGCGATGATCCCTTTTAGCAGCTTCTTCTATCATCTCTAGGTATTCCGCTAATTCCTGCCGACTCGAAAATGCAACTCCATATACTCGCTGCAATACTTCGTTCTCACTATCCCCTCTCCAGTAAGCACCAGATACACGCATTAATTTAAATGCTTTAATAAAACCTGTAGAGGGAAGATGAGTGCCACGGCATAAATCAATAAACTCTCCTTGTTGATAGAGGGAAATCGGTTCATTTTTTGGTATTGCCTCTAAAAGCTCCAGTTTAAACTTCTCCTCCTTTTCTTGAAAAAGCTCGTTTGCTTTCTCATATGATACCTCTTTTCGAATAAAGGGAAGATTTTCCTTGATAATTTTTTTCATCTCTGTTTCAATAGCTTCTAAATCATTGACCGTTAAACGATGGTCAAGCTTCATATCATAATAAAAGCCGTCCTCTACAACTGGTCCGATTGCAAGCTGAACATTCGGATACAATCTTTTCACCGCTTGTGCCATTACATGGGCGCTGGAATGGCGCATAATAGAAACACCCTCTCGGGAATCTATTGTTATAATAGACAAATGTACATCTTCCTCTATGCGATGACTTCTATCTACAATCCATTCGTCATTTATCTTTGCACCAACTGCTTTCTTCTTCAAACTTACACTTATAGACTCAGCAATTTCAGCGACCGTACTCCCCTTCGGAAAATCCTTGCTATTTCCATCTGCTAATACTACCTTAATCATTTTGTTCACTCCTCTTTTTGTTTTTGGGTATAAAAAAAACACTCATCCCTAAAGAAAGGGACGAGTGTCTTTACCCGTGGTTCCACCCAAATTCCCATGAAAAAACACAGTGGTTTTCTTATGGCTTGGTGCAGTAACGTTGCATAAACGATATTGACTACTTCTAGTTCACCAATATAGCTCAAAGGTGGTAAATTATTTCCCTTTGCTAGGAAGCTCTCACCTGTTCTTCCCTCTCTGATAACAGTAAAAATAATTCATGTCCTTTTCATTGCTTTATTATAAAATTGAAAACAAAAAACGCACTGATCCCGAAAGAAGGGACGAGTGCGTTTACCCGTGGTTCCACCCAATTTCCCATAAAAAAACATATAAAGGTTTTCTCATGGCTTGGAGCAATATCGCTTGCATCTACGGCATTGGATACTAGTAGGTTCCCCAATGCTGCTCAAAGGTGGTAAGTTACTTATTCTGCGTTAGGAAGTTTTCAGCAATTCTTCCCTCTCTGGAAACCGAAATAGTAGCCCATGTCCTTATCAAAGCTTTTAATAATCAATTTTTTAACATTCTATTATAGAATGGAAATATTTGCAACCATTATTTCATTAAAATTATTCACCTAAGAAAATATTTAGTATGTTTTTCCTTTATTAACAGAACCTTTTCAGCGAAAAAAACTATATGACAAATGTCATATAGTGAACATGACATGTATGTCTGCCAATATGTTTGGCTTATATTTATACTATAGATATCCATTAAGAGAAGGGAAGCTAAAAATGAATATAAAAAACTTAAAACAATTGAGAACTGCTGTAGCACCCTTTGAGAAATCCACTGTAAAGATAAGTGTCTGGCAGCTCGTAAATACTATTCTGCCCTTTGTCATACTATGGGTTGCAGCATACAAAAGCTTAAGTATTTCTTATATTTTAACCTTTGCAATCGCGATAGCAGTAGCAGGATTTTTAGTTAGGATTTTTATCATTTTTCATGACTGCTGTCACTTTTCTTTCTTTAAGAACCGTAAAGCAAATAAGATTTTAGGGACTATTACGGGAATCTTAACATTATTCCCTTATAGTAAATGGCAGCATAGCCACTCTATTCATCATGCAACAAGCAGTAACCTGGATAAACGAGGAGTCGGCGATTTATGGATGATGACAATAGAAGAGTATGAAAATGCCTCTTTGTTGCTAAAAATCAAATATCGCTTGTACCGCAATCCGTTCATTATGTTTATATTAGGGCCTATTTATGAATTTCTTTTAGCAAATCGATTCAACCGTAAAGGGGCTAGAACGAAGGAAAGACTAAATACGTATATAACGAATATTTCGATTGTGTTGTTAGCTGTGCTTCTTGGAAGTACGCTTGGGTGGTCTTCTTTCTTGCTTGTACAGCTACCAATCTTTCTAATATCCGGTTCAGTTGGAGTTTGGCTGTTTTATGTGCAGCATACTTTTGAAGACACTTACTTTGAAGAAGATAAAAATTGGGATTATGTAAAGGCTGCCGTAGAAGGAAGCTCTTTCTACCACCTTCCAAAATGGATGCAATGGCTGACTGGCAATATTGGCTACCATCATGTGCATCATTTAAGTCCAAGGGTTCCTAATTACAACTTAGAACAGGTCCATAAACAGACAGAGCCTCTACAGAATGTTCCAACCATAACACTAGCAAGCAGTCTTCGCTCTTTAAAATTCCGTCTGTGGGACGAAAAAGACAAAAAGTTTATCAGCTTTTATGAATGGAAAAAGCAGAAGAAATCCCTTTCCATGTCCGCAAGATCTGAAATGCCCTAAAAGAAAGTTCATCTGTCGGGTCTGAAGAATAAAACAGAAATATTTCGTTTGCTTTATGAACTATCTGAGCAGCAATTAGAAGGGATTAATACCATTAATTGCTGCTTTGTTTATGTTAAAATGGATAAATAACAGTTAATAAAACGAGGTCAGAATCTGATGATAAAAAGATTAGAAGTGTTAAAAAAAAGCACCGGCATATCTCCTTATATTTGGACATTGCTTACCATTTTGCCATTTTACTTTATATTCCATGCTTCTTCAGCAGTTGATGTGATTTCTGGCATCATCCTGACCATCTTATTTTTTCTTTTTTATAGAATCGCTTATCTTTCAAAAGGCTGGACAATCTATTTATGGCCTTCCTTATTAATTGGGATATCCACCTTTGCCATTTATACATACAGCTATGTATATTTTTCCTTTTTTCTTTCCTATTTTATCGGCAATATAAAAAAACGGATTCCCTTTTTCATCCTTTACTTTATCCACTTGGCAGTTACTACATTTGCCATTTACTTCAAAATTATACTAGGTGATCCTTTGCTGATAAAACAGCTTCCCTTTGTGCTGATTATCTGGTTTGGCGTAATTTTATTGCCCTTGAATATTCAGAACCGTAAAGAGAAAGATCAGCTGCAGGAACAATTGGAAGATGCGAATAAGCGTATATCTCATTTAGTTAAACTGGAGGAAAGACAGCGAATTGCCAGAGATCTTCATGATACACTTGGCCAAAAGCTTTCCCTGATCGGTTTAAAAAGTGATTTAGCCAGAAAACTAGTGTATAAGGATCCGGAACAAGCTCGCTTAGAACTGAAAGATATTCAGCATACTTCAAGATCAGCGCTAAACGAAGTCCGAAAAATGGTCTCTGAAATGCGTGGCATAAAATTAAAAGACGAGCTCCTTCTTGTAAAAAAAATAGTAGAAGCAGCTGAAATTAACCTGACGTGCGATATAGCTTCCAATCTAAGAATATCATCCATTGCCGAAAATATTATAAGCATGTGCTTAAAAGAAGCTGTTACAAATGTTGTTCGACATAGCCATGCAACAGCTTGCTCTATAAGCATCCACCAAAATAATAAAGAAACAATTATGGAAATCAAGGATAATGGAACCACTCCTTTTAAGGAAGAAGATGCTCACAATGGTAACGGACTAGCAGGCATGAGAGAAAGATTGGATTTTATCAACGGTACGATAGAGATTACCTCGAAAGCGGGAACGATAGTAACAATAGCCGTTCCGCGGGATGGAAAAATAATAGAAAGGGAGGAGTTATTATGATCCGGATTGTTATTGCCGAAGATCAACGCCTTCTTTTAGGTGCACTGGGATCATTGCTTGATTTAGAAGAGGATATCACGGTTGTCGGCAAAGCAAACAATGGGGAAGAAGCCATTCAGCTAGTCAAAGAAAAAAATCCTGATATTTGTGTAATGGATATAGAGATGCCTGCTAAAACTGGATTAGAAGCAGCTGAAGAACTTATGAGCCACCCATGCAAAGTCATTATATTAACTACCTTTGCTAGAACTGGTTATTTTCAGCGTGCATTAAAAGCTGGTGTATCAGCTTATTTGCTCAAGGACAGTCCAAGCGACGATTTAGCAAATAGCATCCGCAGTGTGATGGAGGGAAGAAGAATTTACGCTCCAGAATTAGTCGATGATGTTTACAAAGAAGAAAATCCCCTTACCGAACGGGAAAAAGAGGTTCTTATGCTAGTTGCGAATGGCAAAAATACAAAAGAAATCGCTCAAGAACTATCTATTAAAACAGGAACCGTGCGAAACTATATCAGTATGATATTAGACAAACTTGAAGTAAAAAACCGAATAGAAGCCATCACCAGATTTAAGGAAAAAGGATGGTTTAAATAGAATAGGACTGGGAACTAAGTCGTTTCATTGCGCTACAGACGCACGATGCGCCGGGGAGGAAGCTTAGCCTCCCTCGTCACTACGTTTAGGCCACTGAAAAAGTCTAGTTCCCCAGATTAAATGAGGTAACCGCATAATAGTTCGTGTTTATTTCAGTTAAAATGCTGATATCCCAGCCTCTTTTTTGTTCATGTTTTTCGCAATCTTAAATAATGGTAAAGATAGCGAACTCTAAATTTAATTGATTAAAAACTTAGACAGTTCATTTTCACGCTTATCAAGCATAATCTGTTCAGGCGTTATTCCCTGCTCACGTAGTACTTCAATATTCTGTACAATGAAGTCATCACTTCCAACAATATAGAAGTGTCCATCCTTGTCTGCAGCAAGATTTTTCACTTCTTCATAATAGTCCTTACGATTATCGACGAACTGAGCGCTGAAGTTCTTTTCAGGTGCAGATTTAAAAATATCAGTGAATAAGAAAGCTTTTGATGAATCGATGTTCAAGGAATGAATTTGATTGATGTTGTCAGCACGCTTGAGATATTCAAGTACAAGTGATCTGAAAGTAGCCAGACCTACACCTGATGATAACAAGTAGACATTTTTGCTTTCTCTTTTAAGCGGTATATTTGATTGCGTTTTAAATATTGCCACTTCATTGCCAACTTCAAGATTTCTTAAAATCGATTTGAACTCAGAGCACTGCTCTTTAATACGCGTTGTAATACCAATTGCATCTTCATCCGGTAAAGAAGAGATTGACATATGGCGAACAAGGCTGCGGTTTGGTTTGTCTCCGGCATTAAAACCTTTTAGTGCAAAATGAGTATAGGACCCTTCCTCCCATGTAAAGTCTTTTGGACAGTCGAGCAAGTAAGTTTTTACCTCAGGTGTTTCCTCAATAATCTTATTTATTTTCGTCCAGTATATTTGCATTATATATTCTCCTTGCTCCATTATTAGTATTGTATTATCTACTATACAACAAATGATAATTATTCTCAATTAAAAAGATTAATAATTTCAGAAAACTTTATAAAGTAATTTATTTCTCTAGATGCAAAAATCCTTACCTGTATTTAATAAATCTTAACAGGTAAGGATTGGAACAATTAGGAATAATATTAATTCTTCACTGCATGTACATAGTGAACGGTTTCGAATGCTTGTAGATTATCATTTCGATTAGAAAAATACTGATTTTGAATATCTTGTGGTGATAAATGCTCATAAATTAATAATTGTTCATTAGCAAGTAATTTTTCTAATTCTGAAAGGGAGGATGCAAATTTCATTGGTTCTCCAGCAGCTCGAGCCATCTGCACCATATTTTGTACACGATTGAAAATGCCAGGTTCCGTAAATAAACTTTTATCGGCAAAATCAAAAATAATAGAGCTCCCTCTTGGAAGGTCTTTAAAGAAGGCATGCATCAATTCCTGAAGCATCTCTTTTGTTAAATAGTAAGACACCCCAAGCAAACTAAAAACTGTTTTCTTAGAAAAGTCAAATCCTGCAGCGACTAGTTTTTCTAACGAAAGCTCCTTCGTGAAGTCCATCGCTACAAATTTTAAACGGGAAGGTATTTCATAGCCTGCTTGATCTAAGCGCTCTTTTTTAAAATTTTGAGTTGATTGGTGGTCAATTTCATATACAGTAACATTTGGTAATGAATCGTAACGCCAAGCAAAAGTATCTAAACCTGCACCCAGAATGACGTATTGCTCAACCCCAAGTTGGCATTCGTTCAATACAACATTTTCTGCGTATGCAGCTCTCGCAAGTGGTGTTGGTGCTAGTTGAATTTGTGTTACCCACTTTAATATTGCTTCATGATTCCCTTTTAATTTTTCAGCCATTTCTGCACTAAAATAAGGAATGCCGTTGGACATATTTTCTGAAATGGATTGATATTCTGCTGATGATAAGAAATCTTGTGCTATATAATCATGGAATATAATCGGATTATCCTCTTTCACATGATATGCTCGACTAAATGCAGAAACTAAAGAAGTTAAACTGAATTCATCATTCTTCATTGTTACCACTCCAATAAAAAAAAGATTCCCCTGGCCAGGAGAATCTTATTATATCAGCAATATTTATTATTGTGAATTATAGCACAAATTGATTTTTTTGTCAAATATTTCAACTCTTTTTTTCTGCTAATTTTCTACTAAACTACCTTTAAAGCTACCCAAGCAAAGAACTAGTAAAATAAGCGTTAGCTCTTAAATCGAACCCCAGCTCTCCTCAGATGACTTTCTCTTTAAACAAACGACTGAAAGCCTTATCAGTAGTATTGATTTTTTCCACCATTGTTTCCATCCAATAATTTTATTAAAGTGCAATCAGTGAGGCAATGGTCATTATGATGAATACAAAAGAAGCGGTAAACCATATTGTATTTTTGGTTATATTATCTTCCTCCTGTATTTTCTTTAGTAGTGAAACAAGATTTAAACAGAAAATAATGCAATAAACTGGTAATAAATAAAATCCAAAAATAGCAAAAAACTCTATCATTCATTCACATCCTTAACCTTCTATTCAATAATACTATTCATTATTAAACCACATGATAAGTTTAAATTTGGTAAAACAAATGTTTTTCATATTATCTAATCACTTTTCACTCTACTTAATATTACCAAATATTTACTTTTCCAAAAATGAACAATAATATTTGCTCTTCCAATTAGGTAAATCTTAACAGACAGAATCCATATCCCTCGCTTAATTAATAACCACTCTTTATAATAAAACCAAAAGGAGGAGTAGTAAATGGATTATATTAAATTAGGTTCTACTGGTTTAGAAGTCTCCCGTCTTTGTCTTGGTTGTATGAGTTATGGAGAACCCAATCGTGGTGGTCATGCTTGGACATTAACAGAAAACGAAAGTCGTCCATTTATCAAAAAAGCATTGGAGCTTGGCATTAATTTTTTTGATACTGCAAACGTCTACTCTGATGGGTCAAGTGAAGAAATTGTTGGACGTGCATTGCGTGATTTTACGAATCGTGATGATGTCGTTCTTGCTACAAAGGTACATGGCAGAATGCGTCAAGGCGCTAATGGTGCTGGCCTTTCCCGAAAAGCAATTATGAGTGAGATCGACAATAGTTTAAAAAGGCTTGGTACCGATTATGTCGATCTCTATCAAATACATAGATGGGATTATGAAACTCCAATTGAAGAAACAATGGAAGCATTGCATGATGTAGTCAAAGCTGGGAAGGCCCGCTATATTGGTGCTTCCTCTATGTATGCATGGCAATTTTTAAAAGCAAATCATATAGCGGAAAAGAATGGATGGACTCGTTTCGTATCGATGCAAAATTATTTAAACCTGCTCTATCGCGAGGAAGAACGAGAAATGCTGCCCCTTTGTAAAGAAGAAGGGATTGGGGTCATTCCTTGGAGTCCAATGGCACGCGGCCGTTTAACTAGAGATTGGGAAGAAACAAGTACTCGTAAAGAAACCGATGAATTCGGAAAAACGTTATACTCCCACACTGAAGAAGCGGACCGTCAAGTAGTAGAACGAGTAAAAGCAATAGCAGAAAAACGCGGCGTACCTCGCGCGCAAGTTGCACTAGCTTGGGTATTACAAAAGGAGACTGTTACTGCACCTATTATTGGCGCAACTAAGCTCCACCATCTTGAAGATGCAGTTGCTGCTCTTTCATTAGAATTGACACAAGAAGAGATTGCTAACTTAGAAGAGCCATATATTCCCCATCCAGTGCTGGGATTTAAGTAATTAATAATAATAACCGGGCGTAAACAATTATGGACCGTCCGGTTATTTTATATTCAGCTACTCATGTTTTCATCCAATAAATCCATAACGATTCATTCTCATGACAAAGCCAGAGCTAAACTGATTTTCCCTTCTTGATAAAGACTCTTATCCTTCTTGTCTATACTGTAAGCAAGCAAGGAAATTATCGTAAATATTGCTTTAAATTGAGCGAGTTTTAACATATCCTCATCAACTTCCCCATAAATAGAGAAAAATTGCTTTCTACCTTCAATAGGAAACAGACTGTAAGCAATCGATAGATCAACAGCAGGATGACCAATATGTGTATCTCCCCAATCAATAATTCCCACAAGTTCTTTATCTTCATTAACAAGCATATTACGAATATGCAGATCACCGTGTGTAAGGACATGAACAGTCGGAACGGCTATATGTGTTATATTTTTTGCATAGTCCTCAGCTAATTGGAATAAAGGTATATTTTCATGTATCAGCAACTTCTTCATTGAATCGATTAAGTGGGATTTTCTTTTATCGATATGAAGTCGATCGAACTCATCATATGGGACATTCTTGAATTGCTCTGTTGAAAAAGAATGTAATTTATTTAAGAAAAGTGCTAATGGTTTTACCATTTGCATTCTTTCTTCATTCGTTACATCTTGTGGAGTATTTCCTGGTAAATGCTCATACCCTATGAAAACTAGTGAAAAATCCTGAGTTTCTGTACCTAAATAAATCGGCTTTGGAATTGGAAGTGGTAGTTTACCAGCAATTATTCGTAACAATGCCCATTCGCTTCGTAATAGCTTAACCGCAATTTCTCTTCTTGGAAATCGAAACGTATAACGATTATTGACGAGAAATATAGTATTATCAAATCCCTCTCCTATTTCTATAATAGAATGAACACTAATTGAAAACTGAGTCTCAATTAAATGAGAAGCTAGTTCCCTTGTTATCGTATATTCTGGATCCCATATATTTGGCATTAGACCACCTCCTCTCTAATCATTTTTTTACTACTAAAAAGCACATTTTAAAAAGATAAAAAAAGGATCTACCAAAAAGGTCTATCCACTGGGTTATGCTTATTTTTTTATGGTGATTTCTGGATTCTCTCTTTTTGTCTTTATAATAAACATCGATATTGCTTGGGCAACCGCAATACATCCCAAGATAATCCTAGTAAATGGATGATCAACAAGGACAGCACTAATGGCTAAGCAAATATAACAAGTAATGATGATTTTTATCTTTTGCTTTTTCGTTAACTCTCCTTTGCGAAATCCTTTGACATACTCATGATAGAAAGTTGTCGAACGAAACCATTTATTGATACGCTCAGAACCTCTTGTGTAAAAAAAGGAGGTTAATAATAAAAAAGGGGTAGTTGGCAACAAAGGTAAAAACACGCCAATAATCCCTAAAACTAAAAAGAGTGTCCCTAAAAATATATAGATCCATCGATAAATAGGCTTCATCTTTCGCTCCCCTTTCTACCGTTTTTAAGAAGAGTTACATATCCACTATCGTCTTTTTCTTTTCGCACCTCTAACAACAACATCTCTTAGACCAAAAAGAAGCATAATAACACCAGAGGATAAAAACTCCACCCTGAAAATATCCGTATTAAGGATTCCAGCTGCATATAGAACTATTCCGATAACATTAAGTAAAAGAATGATATTTACGATTTTCGTCATTTGCTTTCCTTTCTTGGATCAACATTCTATCCTATTCACGTCAATAAGTATTTACTATTTATGAATGAAACAATCTGTGTTACACTATTCTACTTCGCTATTTTACAATAAAAAAAAGGAAATAACTATGTATTCTTTTAAATTAGGGCAGAAAGAATGAATATACATCACCATTTTCCCCCTGTGATTAGGTTCATAAACATATTAAGAAGGAAACTGAATTATTTAGTTAAAAAATTCAGTTTCCTTAGAGTCTCTATAACTAATCTAGTTAATAAAGATTTCAGGATAATACTTAAAAAGCTATAGTACCATCTCCACCCTTTTTTCCATTCAATTAGCTTTGTTTTTCTTTCAGCCCATAATTCAATAAAATAAAAGGGAATGGTAAATAAAATCAATTTATAGAAAACAGCAAAAGGTTTATCTCTCTTCGTTAATTGGTTGTAGAAAACGGTAAATGTAGGATAAATTAAGAAGTCAAATAATATATGTATTCTAAATTTCTTGGGCAGAAAACGAACTGGATATCTAATTACTTTATGAGATGTTAAGATCATATCAACTATCCCATTTGTAATACCATTATACACAAAAACAATAATCCAATCCCTAATAGGGGGTTTTCTATATAAAATTGGCAGCAGGATCAGTAAATTTAGGATTAATAATCCCTTTAAAAATCGCTTCTCCATTTTATTTTTCTCCATTAAATAACCGCCTCTGCATTAATATGTGCTTCCTTAAGCAGTTTATTCCTTGCTATTGATTATCTGTATTAGTTACATAAGAATATGGCACACTAAGTTTTAAAAGGTGGTAAATTTAGATTTTGTTTATTTACCCTTATTTAACAGGGACAGAGAATACTACTTGTCCCTTCCCACAAAAAACACAACCCATATAATGAGTTGTGCTACATTTTCTTTATGCATACATCTGTCCTTCTTCCTCTTTTCGGAAGAAACTTGTCATCGCATTAAATACATCTGCTTTTTGTCTTAATAAGTAGTAACGGAACTTTTCATCTTGAATGTTTTTGTAAGCGGACATAAGCGTACTGTGCCGGTTGTATTGATTGACTTCCCCATATCCAAACATATTGGAAACTTCCATCAGCTCTTCTACTAATTTTACACATCTAGCATTATCTGACGTTAAATTGTCTCCATCTGAGAAATGAAATGGATAAATATTGAATCGACCTGGATCGTATTTATCATCAATCAACTCTAATGCCTTTCTATATACAGAGGAACAAATGGTGCCTCCACTTTCTCCTTTTGAAAAGAAATCCTCTTCCGAAACGACTTTTGCTTCTGTATGATGGGCAATGAATTCAATTTCTACTGTTTCATATTTGGTACGAAGAAATCTTGTCATCCAGAAGAAAAAGCTTCTAGCCATATACTTTTCCCATAAGCCCATCGAACCGCTTGTATCCATCATCGCAAGAACGACTGCCTTTGATTCTGGCTTTTGCACATCATTCCAGGTTTTAAATTTTAAATCCTCTGGATAAATGGGGTGAAAGGCTGGTGCTCCAGACATCGCGTTACGCTTAAATGCAGATATCATTGTTTTTTTCTTATCAATATTACCCATTAATCCTACTTTTCTAATATCATTAAATTCAATATTCTCCACGACAATTTGATCTTGCTCTTTTCGTTTTAAATTCGGCAATTCTAATTGCTTGAATAAGGCTTCCTCTAATTCCATTAAAGATACTTCTGCCTCAAAGTAATCTTCTCCTGCCTGATCTCCTGCTCCTTGCCCTTTTCCTGGGCCCTTTTGATTTCCAGATCCATCGCGTGCGACCACATCGCCAACCTGACTATCTCCATTTCCTTGCCCTACATGTTTGTTTTTGTCATAATTATATCGAATTTTGTATTCGTCCAACGAACGAATCGGAATTTTCACAACTTCTCTACCATTTGACATGACGATGTTTTCTTCTGTAATTAAATCAGGTAGGTTATTTTTAATGGCCTCCTGCACTTTTTCCTGATGACGTTGCTGATCATCATGGCCTTTGCGATGGAGGGACCAATTTTCTTGGGATATTACAAACTGATGTTTATTTGGTTTTTCCGTCATCTTACCCCTCCTAAAAATTTTTTATACTTTTTTTGCACGAATCAAGTGATTTTCGCATACACTAATTTGGGTATCACTATATCTTAATAAAGTGGTTACTCTATCATATGCAGATGGACGAAATAATTTACTAATAATTTCGATAATTTTACTTTTTTTAGAAATAGCGTCGTTTCATGTGTTCCTATTTCATGGCACATTATTCTCCCCAAACTTTCCTATTAGGCAAAAGAGGAACAGACGCCATTTAGCCTGTTCCTCCCTTTGACCAATTTATTTAACGATTCAATAAGCTGCCTACATAACGTAATAACTCGTTGGCAGATGTGGAATTATAGCCATGTTCATCAATTAAACGTGCAACCACCTCATTGACTTTCTTCAATTGCTGCTCATCTGGAGTTTTCGTTGAAGTAGTGATTTTAACAACATCTTTTAAATCTGCAAATAACTTCTTCTGGATTGCTTCACGTAAGCGATCGTGAGAGTTATAATCAAATCGTTTTCCTTTTCTTGCATATGCAGAAATACGAATTAAAATTTCTTCACGGAATGACTTCTTCGCATTTTCTGAAATACCAATTTGTTCTTCAATAGAACGCATTAGTTTTTCATCTGGATTAATCGCATCACCAGTTAATGGATCACGCAGCTTGTTTTTATTGCAGTACGCTTCTACATTGTCTAAATAATTATCCATTAACGTTTTAGCAGACTCTTCATAAGAATAAACAAATGCCTTTTGTACTTCTTTTTTGGCAATTTCATCGTATTCTTTACGCGCTAAGGAAATGCAATTTAAGTATTTTTCTTTTAATTCATTCGTAATAGAAGAATGCTGATCCAATCCTTCTTTTATAGATAAAAGCACATCAAGTGCGTTGATACTTGTTACATCCTTGCGAATAATCGTAGAGGATATCCGGTTGATTACATAACGCGGATCAATACCACTCATTCCTTCATCGCCATATTCGTTTTGTAATTCTTTTAGGTCAGCTGAACCGAAGCCTTCCACATTCTCACCATCGTATAAGCGCATTTTCTTTACTAAATCAATATCCCCTTTTTTCGGTTCTTTCAATCTAGTTAGAATGGTAAAAATAGCGGCAATTTTCAACGTGTGTGGCGCAATATGCACATTCGCTACATCGCTTTCTCGTATCATTTTTTCATAGATTCTTTCCTCTTCTGACGCTTTTAAATTATATGGAACAGGCATAACAATAATACGGGAATGCAATGCTTCGTTCTTTTTATTGGAAATAAAGGAGCGATACTCTGTTTCATTCGTATGAGCGACAATTAACTCATCTGCAGAGATAAGAGCAAATCGACCTGCCTTAAAGTTTCCTTCTTGTGTTAATGATAATAAATGCCATAAGAACTTCTCATCACATTTTAGCATTTCTTGAAACTCCATCATGCCTCGGTTCGCTTTATTTAGCTCTCCATCAAAACGATAGGCACGTGGATCAGACTCTGATCCATATTCCGCAATGGTAGAGAAATCAATGCTTCCTGTTAAATCTGCAATATCCTGTGATTTCGGATCAGATGGACTAAAGGTTCCAATCCCAGTTCGTTTATCTTCTGAGAAAAATACTCTTTCCACCATCACATCTTCAATTCTTCCATTATATTCTTCTTGCAGTCTCATCATATTAAGTGGAGATAAATTGCCTTCAATACGAATCCCATATTCATCAAAGAAATCGTTTCTTAGACTATGTGGAATCATATGAAGCGGATCCTCATGCATTGGGCAACCTTTGATCGCATATACAGCTCCACGGTCTGTGTAGGTATATGCTTCTAATCCTCTTTTCAGCATCGTTACCAAAGTGGATTTACCACCGCTGACTGGACCCATTAATAATAAAATACGTTTTCTTACATCTAAACGTTTGGCAGCTGGATGGAAATATTCCTCTACTAGCTTTTCTAATGGCTCTTCTAATCCAAAGAGCTGATCAGAGAAAAATTTGTATTGCTTTTTCCCATTTACTTCATCAATGCCAGCATCTTTAATCATGTTATATACTCTAGAATGCGCGGACTGACCTACCCATGGCTTTTCCTTCAAGATTTCTAAGTACTCTCCAAAAGTCCCTTCCCACTTCAACAACTCTTCTTCTTGTCTATACATCTCGATTTTCTTTAATATATTCATATGGACCTCCCCTGTCACATTATCAGAGACGATTAATATAATCTATGCACCAGCGAATGCGAACATGCTTAAAAGAAAGAATAGTTTTTTAAAAGACCCTAAACCATAAAGGGAAAACTGTATCTTTAACACGGAGTACCGCTATAGAATAACAATTATTATTTAATAGGAAATATTTTCTTTTTTATTTGCATAAAAAAACAGCATCTATTTCACTTAGATACTGTTTTTTTAAATATATTACTTAATCTGTCTTTCATTATTTCAAATCAAGTTTCTTTTCGTGAACAAACTCTTTCATATACATACGTGATTTTTGCTCAAAATTAGCAGCCATCTGAGCTGTCCATGTATCTGTTCTCTTCCCATTTGTTCTTTCCTGATAATAAGCAGTGATTTCGTTATTATATTCCTGTAGCTCTTGTTTATATTTTTCTACATCTTGCTCATATTCATTTTCGTGATATATATGCTGAAAAGGAGCTCGTGGTTTTTTCTCTGTTTGTTGGTCTGGATAACCTACGACTAAAGCAAACACTGGTAAAACATGATCTGGAGTTTTTAATAATTGACTCACACCAACTAAATTATTGCGAATTCCGCCTATGTAACAAATACCCAGTCCTAATGACTCAGCAGCAATTGCCATGTTTTGCGATGCTAAAGCTACATCAATCAGACTAACCATAAATTTTTCCGTGCTCTCAATAGAATCCTGTGCTGATTCCTTTTTCCCTTCCATTTCTGAAGCAACAGTGTGCCGATATAAATCTGCACAGAAAACAAACAGATGTCCATTGTTTTCCACATATTGCTGATTCCCTGCTAATTCTGCTAATTTTTTCTTTTTTTCCTTATCTTTTACGCCAATAATACTATATGCTTGTACAAAGCTAGAAGTAGAAGCACTTTGGGCCGCTTCCACAAGAAGACGAATTTGTTCTTGCGTTAACTCCTTATCTGTAAATTTTCTTACAGATCGATGATTTAGGATTGTTTCGATTGTTTGATTCATGGAATTCTCTCCTTAATTTTCTTATTGTCTCCAACCATTACTGATAATGACTATAGCCTAATAATATACCAATATTAGTCATGATAAAAAGAATTAGCCCATTTGCTAAATAGATAATAGCTTCTTTTGACTTTTTATTACCCCTCCACTCCATAAAGGATTGAAGAAAGCTATGACAAATTAATATATACCTACTTACTATTGGACCATCAAATACAAACAATAATAGGATAGCACTGGGTATCACCGTAAAATCTAACCATTTTTGTAGCCGATGAACCTTTTTTCCATTTTATTTAATAGTTTTAGCTTTTTTCTCAAATATCCTTCTGTTCCAAAAAGCAGGAGAAAAAAACTTAATAAATAGATGAGATCTTTTGATACGGTGAATGCCATGTTATGTTCATTCTCCTTTATTCCAATTATAGTAAAAAGAGTATAAATCTATTACGATTTACACTCCGATATTGTTTCTGTACTATTTTTTTAAATGCCCAAAATTTTGTTGCCTTAATGCCTCATAAATGAGAATTGCCGCAGTATTCGAAAGGTTAAAAGCACGAATATTATCTGTCATTGGAATTCGAACCGTTCTATCTACATTATTCTGGATAAGTTCTGGCGGAAGACCTGTTGTCTCACTTCCAAATATAAAGTAATGATCTTTGTTTATATCACTGTAATTAAAAGAGGCATAAGGGGTTTCCCCAGACTTCGTAATATAGTAAAATGCTCCGCCTTCATTTTTTTCATAAAATTCATCTAAAGAGTCATAATAATGGATCTCTACAAATTCCCAATAATCTAGCCCAGCTCGCTTTAACGCTTTATCATCAGTGGAGAATCCAAACGGACGGATTAGATGCAAAATAGTGTCTGTTCCTGCACAGGTTCTAGCTATATTGCCAGTATTGGAAGGTATTTGTGGTTGGTATAAGACGATATGTATTGCCAAGTTTGTCACCTCTAACTATTACTTTCCGTTCCATTATACACTTACTCTAAATGAAATGCGAAAGGGATATTTCCTGTTTTTTAGCCATCTATAATCGTAAAAAATTTATATTTAATATTTGGAGTATAAGCAGTTGAATCTTCGTATTTCCAGTAGCGCATTCGACTATTATACGTATGAGCATTTACTAACGGTTCTCCATTCGCATCCTTCCCTGTAACAATCGTCGTATGATTATATTTCCCATCACCTTCGAAATCATAGCAAATGACATCCCCAAGTTTTAGCTCGATAGCATTATTTACTTGTTTGGCACGTAAACCCGTTGTAGAGGTTTCTAAATACCTTGGAAAGGCATTGGCCACTGACCAACTATAGCTCCAATTATTGTTTTGCATCCACCAGCCCTTATTGCGATTAGGATAACCTCGCATCGGAGCACCCCCTTCATGGACACATTGAGAAATATAATTGGTGCAATCTACTTCGAATTGATGATATTTCGGATTATAGCTATTCCACCATTTTTCCGCATATTGAACCGCTTTTAACCGATCATATGAATATCGGCTCCACCCTTCTGTATTGTTCCCAAATTCTTCAGACAAAGGATTTTCTCGATAATCCGGATAGACAGGAGCAATCTCTTTATCTTCAATTAATACCCCTTTATAGAAAATCCCCTTTCTATTTTCCACTTCTTCTTCTACGAAAAATAGTTCTCCTTGCTTAATGAAATATTGAAGATGAACGGTATAAACCAATTCCTCAGTCTCATCCGCCTTTTTCTGAATATCTTCCACTTTCCCCTTTGCCTTCACATGTACAATTTCAGCATTCCTTCTATGGAAACAATCTCTTTTCCGCGCAAATTTTTCGTCTTCTATACTTGTTCTTTCTTTCGCCACGCACTGCTGCATTCTTTTTTCGATAAGCTCCATTAGTTGTTGTTTCATTGTATCTACTCCCTTCCTTAATAAATATGTTTAAAGGAAGGAGAACTGTACAAAAAAAAGAAGGAGATGGATTCCTTCTTTTTGTCTCGTTTTTATTATATCTGTATAATTTAGAAGACAACCGTTTTTATATACTGATCGAAAGACGTTCATCCACCTGATGAAAACCACTTTCCCTCTTCCCACACATAAAAGTGGCGTTCATCCACCACAATCTTATAACGAATGCGATAATCGTTGTAACGCATCTTCAATTTCTTGTAATACTTCTTGATCTTCTTCTTGTTGATTTGCTGTTTGTAGGGCAGTCATTGACTCACCGCCACCAATTTTTCCTAATGCCCAAGCAGCCGTTCCTCTAATGACTGGTCTTGGGTCTTTTTTCATCACCGTAATTAAATCACCAATTGCTCCTTCTTCTTTAAAATGAGCTAGTGCAATGATGGCATTACGCTGAATTGGTTTCTTTCCACGCCAGGAACCAGAAATATGACCATATTTTTCTTTAAATTCCTTATTACTAATAAAAAGGAGGGGCTGAAGCAATGGTTTTGCGATTTCTGGATCTGGCTCCATTTCTGGATGATTGTGAAAATCCATTCCTTTATTTTTCGGACAAACAGTTTGGCATGTATCACAGCCATAAATTCGGTTACCGAGCTTTTCTCTAAATTCTTCTGCGAGAAATCCCTTTGTCTGTGTTTGAAAAGCAATGCATCTTTGCGCATTTAACTGCCCGCCTTGAATAAGGGCACCTGTTGGACAAACATCAATGCATTTATTACATGTACCGCATTGATCTTCCATTGGTGTATCTGGCTCTAATGGAAGATTTGTAATCATTTCACCTAAATACACATATGAACCGAACTCCGGCGTAATTATGGCACAGTTTTTCCCAGACCAGCCAATCCCTGCTCGTTGTGCAACAGCACGATCTACTAACTCACCAGTATCTACCATTGATTTACACAACGCATCTGGAATTCTTTCTTGTATATAATCCTCAAGCTTCTTCAAGCGATCTTTTAAAACAATATGATAATCCGTTCCCCAGGAAGCACGACAAAAAATACCTCTGCGCTCTCCTTTTTTACTAACAACTCTTTCCTTCATTTTAGACGGATAAGCAAGAGCGATAGAAATAATCGATTTCGGCTTGTCTAATAGAAGGGAGGGGTTTACCCGCTTCTCAATATCCTTCTCTTCAAACCCAGATTGATAGTTTAATTTTTGCTGTGTTATTAAGCGTACTTTCATTTCTTCAAAGGTGCTAGCACTTGTAAAGCCAATTTTATCAATCCCAATTGTTTTACTATATTCTATAATATCTTCCTTTAATGCATGATAATCCATAAATGTCTCCCTCCCTTCTTTTCATTGGTTTTTTATATAGATTACGCTAAAATATAGGATAACATAGACAACAACTATAGTGGAGGTGTATATATTGGATATTTCTATATCAGAACAGATTAAACAATTAATTCCTAATTTTAAGATTGGCTTTATTTACTATCAAGGGATGGAAGTAATGGACACGCCCCAAATGATTAAGGGACGCATGCGACTTTTTCAAGAGTCTATTTTTTTTGATTTGGAAGATAGTAATATTATCGATATTCCTTCTGTAAAGGAATGGAGACAAATCTTCAAAAAAACAGGCAAAGATCCAAATCGCTATCGTCATTCGGCAGAAAGTCTTCTTAGACGAATCAAAAAACAAAATTACTTGCAGCCAATTAATAGCAGTATTGATATTAACAACTTCTTTTCCCTTCAATATGCTGTTCCTATCGGTATTTATGATTGTGCCAATCTTCAAGGTACTATAAACATCCGGATTGGAAAAGATGGTGAACAATATGCTGGGCTTAACGGAAGAATGAATTCAATCGAAAATTTAATTGTATCAGAGGATGAACTAGGTCCATTTGGCAGCCCTTTTGTCGATTCAGACAGAGCCCCTGTCCAATCATCTACGAAAAATGCCATTCAAATTGTCTATCTTTCCCCATCCATTGAAAGAGAAAAGGCAGAACAAATGGTAGAATCCTTACTTAACATGTTTGTGCAAGTTCATGGAGGAGAAGCTTCGTTTTCCATTGTAGAATAAACCTAATGAGGAGAGTTTCTAAAGTTAGATACTCTCCTCACTAGGTTTATTTTTTTTGTTCTCTCGTAAAATATAAAAAACGCAATACTTCGTTCTTAGTGAAACGAAACACTGCGTTGTGAGCTTATGTATGGAGCGGGTGATGGGAATCGAACCCACGACATCAGCTTGGAAGGCTGAGGTTTTACCATTAAACTACACCCGCATTTATTCATTTTTTTTACTTATTTTTAACACGTTTTTTATTATATAGCCATAGTGTAAAAAAAGCAACCTCTTTTCGACATTTTTTTTGTTTTTTTATCTATCACATTATCTATTCATTTTTTCATTGGTTCAGGGAATCTACTGTCTTTTTATAAATATTCACTTTAGCCTCCTAGATCGTCTCTGTCTATGGGGCCTTCCAATTTGATAACTATGGAAATATCTAAGCAGATTCCCTTCCCAAAGACTTATTTTTTAAAATACTACATCATCATTGTATTCAACTGTCTAATATTTATTATTACTTTTTTTGATTTTTTACATTTCTTTTACTTTCCTTCACCAAAAAAAGATCAGCCTTCCTTTCAAAAAGGAATACTGATCTTTGGACAATCTTTATTTTGTAAAAATGGTTTTTCTTTCTTTCCAAGCAAATCCGGAAATAAGCAATATGAGAGTTCCCATAATTAGTACATATGTGGTAACTGCCCCAGCAACTCCAAACGCCTGTGATAAATACCCAAGACCGATTACTGGAAGACTCACGCCAAGATAAGTAATAACAAAGAAAGTTGAGACAATATTTCCTTTTGTTTTACTTGGAGCAACTTCATTTACTAGTGCTAAGCTTCCAGCATATGCGGGTCCATTCCCTCCCCCTATAAGTACGGCTGAAATCAGCAATAATGTTAGGGATTGTGTATAGATTGTTATTACTAGAAGCACAAGTCCCACTGCAAGAAAGGCATAACCGATTGTAATCAATTTCATTAATGATAGTTGTTTTAGTAAAATTTGATTTAATGCTGCAGCAATTAATCCGAGTGCTACTACAATTCCTGATATCGTTAAACTAGTAACTGTTGTAAAACTAGACAGATTAGAAGGGATTAAAGACATAAACATACTTATAATCGACCATGCAACAAAAGAAGTAAGGGAAGCTAACAGGAAAGGCTTCATGATTTCTTTTGGTACAAATGGCTTCTTTAATTGAACAGGCTTCAAACCTGGTCTAATATTTTCATTTAGGAAAAACAGTAGGATAAAACACGGAATAATAAATAATAAATGCACATAGTAAGATAATCTTAATGGGATTGGAGCAAAATCCCCTAGTAATCCGGAGAGAATTGGCCCAAATGCATTGCCGAGTGTGACGGCAAGGGCACATATTAAAGCAGTCTTTTTCGTATTTTTCTTCTCATCAAGTTCGGTTAAAGCAGCCACTGCTACTCCATTTAAAATACCAACAGACAAACCTTGGAATAATCGACCGAGAAGAAGCATTCCCAAACCATTTGCAATGGTAAAACAAAAGGTTCCTATCAGCGAGAAGAAAATTCCTGGGATTAACACTTTCTTTTTCCCAATCTGATCAGATAATTGTCCGGCAATGACAATTGCAGGGATAACAGTAAAAGCGTAAATGGCAAACACAAGGGTAATCATCCCAGACGTAAGTCCCCATTCCGCACGATAAAGTGAATAAAGAGAAGCTGGTATGTTCGTTCCAAATAAGGTTAAAAACAAACTGCAGGCTACGAGCCAGTAAGATATTTTTTTGCTTAAAGTTTTTTGCTCTCTTAGTACCTGAATCGTGTCCGTACTTTGAATCAGCTTTTGTTGAAAAGCTGATTTATGGATGGCATCTGCATCTACTTCCACTACATCCATTAATCCTTGTAATCCTATTAAAAGAGTTTGTACTTGCTTCTCTTCTGCAGAGCTAGAAATTTGTATTCTTGTTGTTGCTTCTCTTTTATAATTTTTGGTTTTTATATCTTCAATATTTACATGATGCGTTCCAAATAAGCTGGATATACGAGCCAGAACTCCCGGCTGATCGTTTACAAGCATCGAAATGCGATATGCTGAAGTCATGAGCTCTTCACTCCCTTTTTAGTTTCCATCTTCTATTTTATGATTGAATAAATATAAAGTCTATACATTTGTAAGAAAATATAACATGAATTCTTCGACAAATTATTCCATGTTGATATTATACGATATTTATCTGTTTTTTCTGTCTTTAACAATGCTTATTTACTGTATTTTCAGAAAAGTCTTGTATATTATTTGTATATTTTAAAGTGGTACTTTTGGAAATAATAAAGAAATAATTGCAAAGTTGATTAAATTGTGAACAAATTTCGAATAAACAATATTATTGTGATTTTTTTCACAAAATATTATTGACCTAATAAAGAATCAACATGATAATAATAGGGTAAGAAACATAACTACAGTGGTAAACAAGAAAACCTTATTCAGGAGGATTAACAATGGAAGGCGCATCACTTCACGAAGTAGAAAAATTAGCCTTAAAAAAATTAAAAATCTATAAAAAAAGTAAGTTTCGCTTTTTTATGCGTGCCGTTGTCGCAAGTATGTTTATTGGCTTTGGTGTCATTGTTGCATTTAAAACTGGTAATTTCTTTTATGCAGTGGAATCACCGCTTGCCTATCCAATGGCAGCTTTAGTATTCGGGGCAGCTATTATTCTAATCGCCTATGGTGGCGGAGATTTATTTACAGGGAACACCTTTTATTATACTTATGCAGCATTAAGAAAAAAAATAAGATGGTCAGATGTCTTTAAAATTTGGGGAACAAGCTATGCAGGTAACATTATTGGAGCCATTTTCTTTGCCATCTTCATCTTGTTAACGGGGTTATTCAAGTCTCCTAGTGTAAATGACTATTTGCTTCATGCAGCACAAGCTAAATTGGAAGCACCCATAAGTGAGCTTTTCTTTCGAGGCATTTTATGTAACTGGCTTGTCTGTTTAGCTTTCTTTATCCCTATGGCTTTAAAAGAAGATATTGCAAAAATTACTGTCATGATTTTATTCGTATTCTGTTTCTTTATTTCAGGCTACGAACATAGCATTGCCAATATGGCAACATTCTCTATTTCTTATGTACTAGATCAAAACCCAGCCATTACGATTCCAGCAATTATTCGCAATTTAATTCCTGTAACATTAGGAAATTTAATAGGCGGAGTCGGATTCATGGGCGTTATGTACTATTATGTAAATAAACCATTTATGGATGAAGAATAAGGAAAATACAAAAAACCGATGCATCCCATTGTTGTATCGGTTTTTTAGCTTCATTATGGTATTAGTACATATGTATTTTTATATTTAGGACATTTTTAATGAGTAGTAGTACGTGATATAGTTGAATTTAATGCCTCCATCGCATTTATGATCCAAACCCATCCCTAAAAAAATCCCCCCTCATAAAACACACAAAAAAGTTCACAAAAATCACTTTGACTTTTTCCCATACAAGGCGTAAATTCTAATAGTATATTCAAATAATCAGATATATAAATATTCAAAAGAAGAAGGGCTACTATGAAATGGAATTGGAATGATAATCGATTTGAAAATTACTCGTTTGCATCTTTTAGAAAAGATATTACATCTGGCATCATTGTTGGTATTATTGCCATTCCTCTAGGGATGGCTTTTGCGATTGCATCTGGTGTAAATCCTGAATATGGAATTTATACAACCATAATCGCCGGAATTCTTATTTCTTTATTTGGAGGATCGAAGTTTCAAATTGGCGGTCCTACTGGTGCTTTTATCCCTATCGTGCTTGGCATCGTCCTCAGTTATGGTTTTGAAAATCTATTAATTGCCGGGTTTTTAGCTGGCATTATTTTAGTTTTATTTGGCGTATTTAGGTTTGGTTCCCTTATTAAATATATTCCGAGATCTGTCACCATTGGCTTTACTTCTGGAATCGCAGTAATCATTTTCACTGGCCAGATTCCAAATTTTTTAGGACTGCAGGATATAGAAAACCACGAAGCCTTTCTTCTTAATATGGGAGAAATATTCCAGCATTTCGATACAGTTACTCCTTATAGTATTCTTACAGCTATTATTTGCCTTGTGATCATTCTTTTGTCGCCAAAAATATTCCCAAAACTTCCCGGACCATTAATGGGGTTAGTTATTTCTACCATTATTGCAACTATTTTTTATCCTAGTGAAATTGCGACTATAGATTCGGTATATGGTGGTATTCCAAATACATTACCATCCTTCCACCTTCCTGCTATAACTTGGGACAGGGTTACATTATTAATTCAACCTGCATTTGTTATTGCAATTCTTGGTGCCATTGAATCCCTGTTATCTGCTGTTGTGGCAGATGGTATGACAAACAACAAGCATAATAGTAATAAAGAATTAATCGGACAAGGAATCGCTAATATGATTGCACCTTTATTTGGAGGCATTCCAGCTACTGGCGCCATTGCCCGTACAGCCACAAATATAAAGAGCGGCGCGGTTTCCCCTCTTTCTGGAATCATTCATGGGATTGTAGTCCTTATCATTTTATTAGTTCTTGCACCTTTTGCAGGCAGAATTCCGCTCGCAAGCATGGCTCCCTTATTAATGGTAGTAGCTTGGAATATGAGTGAACAGAAATCATTTCGTATGATTCTCCAAACAAAAACCGGAGATTCCCTTGTTTTAAGCGTTACTTTTCTGCTAACCGTCTTTTTTGACTTAACAACAGCAGTAGAAATCGGCTTGTTTTTAGCTATCATTATCTTTACTAAACGTATGAGTGATATAATGAAAACATCTCAAGTACTACCTAGTGATTCAAATAAATTAGAAAAAATCGATCAAAAACGATCACATGGCTGTCCGCAAATCAGTATTTTCGATGTAGAGGGACCATTATTTTTTGGGGCTGCCCAAGCATTTGAACAAACCTTATTGCGCTCCATTCATCGCAAGCCTGAAATATTAATTTTGCGGATGGGGAAGGTTCCATTCATGGATTTAACTGGAGAGGCATATTTTGCCAATATTATTCAAAGCTTCTCCAAGCATGGCAAGGTTTTAATTTGTGGTATTAATCCTCAACCAGAAAGCATCCTTCGGAAAACCGGCTTATATGAAAAAATTGGAGGAAAGCATTTCTTTATGCATACAGGTGATGCGATTGACTATAGCTTACTCCATGTTAATAAGCAGCAATGTGAAGGCTGCAAACATTTTGCTTTTCATGAATGCGAAACATTTTCCAATCAACAAGAACAGGGAATAAAAAAGAAAACAGTGATAGCATGGAAGTAAGTGAAGAAAGGGAGGAAAGCATTTGAATCTAGATATTCAACAATTTAAAGCAGATTTTTTTAAAGCACTAGCCCATCCTTTACGAATCAAAATATTAGAAATTCTAGCACAAGGCGATAAAAGTGTGAATGAAATTCTCGAGCTTTTAGAGCTGGAAGGTTCAGCTGTGTCACAGCAATTAAGTATCCTCCGTACTAAAAATATTGTTATTGGGAACAAAGAAGGAAACCGAGTCATTTATTCTCTAAGAGACCCAGCAATCATTGAACTTCTATCTGTTGCAAAAAAAATCTTTAACAATCATTTAATTGATACGATTACTATTTTAGATAAGGTAAAGGAAATGGAAAAAGGATAAAGAGCATGGAAATTATTTATTTCAAATAATTTCCATGCTCTTTTAGTGAAAACAATACGATTGAAAATATGTTAAAAATCAATGAGATAAGATTAGTCCATCCTCTTCCATCGCTTCTGGTTTTTCTGCGACAATTTCTATTAACACTTTATGTGGCAAGCAAATAATGGTTTGGCCAGGTATGCCTTTCCACCCCATCTTTACTCCAATCTGGTCTGGACTATTATCTTCTTTAATTCTAATTTGCTCGTTCTCCACTTCAATTAGATTATATTGTTTGCCTTTTCCTTTAATCATGAATTGCTCATTTTCCGTATGTCCAGTTAAGTCTACTTCACGAATGACTTTGCCGTCCTGTGTAATAATGGCGATGACTTTATTTCCTTCTTCTTCCTTACTTTGATTCATCGCAAATACGGCCATTGGGACAAATGAAATGACTAGGAGGATAACGACCATTATAATATCAAAGGGTTTTATCATCTTAGAGTATTTTCTCATCGAAAACTTCCCTCTCTATCAGCTAATATACATGTATATTATAAAGGTTTTTATAGTAGAAACATATGGATAGAGACAAATCGTCGATAAATTGCCATATATTTAGCTGCAGACTAAACATGTGAAAACCACCGAACTCGTTCGATGGCTTTTTCACAATTATGGTTTAAGGATAACCTTAATCACTTTATCCTCATGATCATTAAACATCTGGTAGGCATTACTTGCATCATCTAAAGAAATGCGATGTGTAATGATTTCCGTTGGATCGATTTTCCCATTCGTAATCCAATCAAATAACATTGGCATATAATGAATAACTGGCGCTTGTCCAGTTTTAACTGTAATGTTGCGCTCAAAAATAGTTCCTAATGGAAACATATTATATTTCGAGCCATAAACTCCTGTTAATTGCATCGTTCCGAATTTGCGCACTGCATTCATACCAATTTCAATAGCGCTGAGTGTTCCTCCTTGAAGTTTTAATTTTTGCCCGATTGCTTCCATTGGCGTTTTCTTTCCGTCCATCCCTACACAATCTATTACTACATCTGCACCTCCAGAAGACAATTCCTTGATATAGTTACCTGTATCCTCATGATTATCGAAATTAACAATTTCTACTTGATTCATTTTTTTGGCATGGTTTAGGCGGTAAGGAATATTATCAACGGCAATAACTCGCTTTGCCCCTTTCATCCAAGCAAATTTTTGGGTCATTAACCCCACAGGACCACAGCCCAATACAACAACTGTATCGCCATCCTTTACCCCCGCATTTTCAACACTCCAATAAGCAGTTGGAAGCACATCAGACATAAATAGCAGGGCTTCATCCTCTAATTCACAGGACTCTGGGATAACAAAGGGCACAAAATTTCCATATGGGACACGTAATAATTCAGCTTGTCCTCCTTGATAATCACCATATCGCTCTGTGAAACCAAAATAGGCTCCTGTATCGGCAATATCCTTATTAGGATTTGCATTATCACACTGGCTTTCCATATCATGTTCACAATAATAACAATGTCCACAAGCAATATTAAATGGGAGCACTACCCGATCTCCTTTTTTAACTCTTGTTACTTCTGGACCTACCTCTTCTACAATCCCCATTGGCTCATGTCCGATTACATAGTCTTTTTCAGTTGGTAAAGCTCCTTTATATATATGTAAATCTGAACCACAAATAGCTGTTGAGGTAATTCGCACAACAATATCGTCTTTCTTTTGGAGCTTTGCATCTTCCACTTGTTTAACTTGAACATCCTTTGTTCCTTGAAAAGTGACAGCTTTCATTTGCACACTCCTCCTGTTTTTTTTATTGTTTACCTATACCAATCTGAACGCACACAGCAAACATCCAAATATTTCCGGATAATCCTTATTATCTTTACCTATTCTAAACAATAAAATTACAATTCTGACATCACCATCCAAAAATTACCCTTTACTATACAAAGTATGTACTACAAATATCTACAATTTATGAGGAGGAGAAAATGAAGAATACATTCACAAAAATGATTAGTGCTTTATCAGTTACATGCTTACTTGGTTTATCTAACTATATCGCCGCCCCATCTTCTGTAAGCGCTGCAACCTTTTCAGATTCAATCAATGTTAGTAAAATTGCCTCTTACAGTACTGGATTATCAGATAAAGATGGTGGTGTAGCGGAAATTGTAAAGTACAACCCAGATATTCATAAATTCTATGTTATTAATGGAAAGCAACAAACAATTGATATTGTAGATTTATCATCTTTAGAATCCAATACACTTCAACATTTGTCCAAAGAGAAATCTATTAATATAGCAGAACTACTTAACAGTGATAGCTTTCAATATGGGGATTTAACTAGCATTGACATTAATACGGAGAAACAAATTGTCGCAGCAGCAGTTCAAGATGAAAATTATTCCAAAAATGGACGTATCGTTATCATGGATTATGAGGGGAATATCCTACATACATTTGAAGCTGGTATTCAGCCTGATAATGTCGTTATATCAAAAGACGGCAAGTATATTCTATCTGCAAATGAAGGAGAACCAAGATTAGGCTTAGAAAATGGTGTTGATCCAAAAGGCTCTGTTACAATTATTAATTATGAAAAGAAACAAGCAAATACCATTCTATTTGATGATACTACAGTAATAGATTCGGATGTACATATCCGGAACAATGGTACTCTAGCTGATGCAGTTCGAGATTTAGAGCCTGAATATATCGGACTTTCTACGGATGGCAAAACAGCATTCATATCTCTCCAAGAAAATAATGCCATTGCAAGAATTAATGTAGAAACAGGCAAAGTTCTTTCTGTAAAGTCATTAGGATTCAAAGATCATTCATTACCGGAAAATGGTTTGGATGCAGCAAGAAACGATAAAATTGAAATCGAATCCTTACCAATATTAGGCGTGTATATGCCAGATTCGATTGAGGTAGTTGAAAAGGATGGCACTACTTATTTATTGACAGCAAATGAAGGCGATGCAACAGAATGGGAAGAATTTGTTAACATAGAAGATTTCAAAAAGGTCAAAGATTCAATCCAACTAGATTCTTCTCTATTTAAAGGATTTACTAAAGAAGAGGCAGAAGCAGCATTTGAACAGATGAAAAACTCTGGTGATTATGACAAATTAGAAGTACTGACAGACCGCGGAAACGATGCAATCTATACTCTAGGTGGACGTTCTTTCTCGATTTGGAATGCTGACACAATGGAACTAGTATTTGATAGTGGAAGTGAATTCGAAAAGATTACAGCAGAGCGATATCCAGACTATTTCAACTGGTCAAACGATGATGATGTATTTGAAAAAAGAAGTGCCAAAAAAGGCCCTGAACCAGAAGATGTAAAAGTAGGAACGATTGGCAACGATCTTTATGCATTTATTGGCTTAGAACGTATTAGTGGTGTCATGACGTACAATATTACAAATCCATCAAATGCAACATTCACTAATTATATTAATACAAGAGATTTTTCAAATGCTATCAGTAGTGACGTTGGTCCAGAAGGCCTTGCCTTTATTCCGGTAGAAGACAGTCCCACTAAGAAACCACTGGTATTAGTTGGGAATGAAGTGAGTGGTACGGTTGCTGTTAATGAATACCAAGTTGATCCTTTGTTTCCAATCGAGTCGATTGAACTGAATCAAACAACTATCAGCATAGAAGTTGGACAGACCTTCCAGTTAGAAGCATCCATTCTCCCAGAGAATACTACGGATAGTATAGAACTAATTTGGACTAGCTCTAATACAGATGTCGCTACCGTAAATGAAGAAGGATTAGTAACTGGAATTGCGGAAGGATCAGCTTCTATACTAGTAGAAACAAAAGATACCAAAAATCGAATCGAAGCAAGTATTACTGTAAAAGAGAAACAAGTAGCTGAAGATGAAACACCAGAAGATACACCTGACGAGAATGATATGGAAGAAGTGCCAGCTGAGTCAATAGATGAAGATGAGGGAAATTCGGAAGTCGGACCAGGTAAGAATAATGAAAATGTTGCAGACGATGCCATAAATTCCCTTGAAGATTCCCAAGGGAATGACGCTACAGATGATTCTTTAGAGGTTACAGCAACAGGAAACCAACTACCTGATACAGCAACAACTAATTATTCCTTCTTACTGTTTGGATCCTTATTATTAATACTTGGTGGAGGTAGTTATCTTCTTATTTATCGCCATGAAAAAGGATAACTATTAAGAAAAACGTATGGCATCCGTTTAGGTAGAGAAATACTTCCTTTCATCCATACAAAAAGTGTCAAAAACTCTTTAAAGAGTCTTTGGCACTTTTTAATTTAGTATAAATGGGAAGGTTCTCATAGCTAAAACCTGCCAGAACGAAAAATCGAATAAATAAGCCAGGCAACCATTAGCATCGCAATCGAAAAGCCGATTTCAATAATCGGAAATTTCCAGAGAATTGTTTGTACCCCACTAAGAGCAACACCAATAATTAAACCAACCATAACAATACTTAGAGCAAGTAAAACAATACTAAAAGCTATCTGGTTGCTAAATCGATCCATCTTTTTTATTAATAATTCCAATTGTGGTGATGTAAATTCTACTTCTACTTTTCCTTTTCGTAGAATTCCCATAAACTGTTTAGCAGTTAACGGAATATCTTTAAGAGAAGCAAAATATTCTGGTATCTCTTCCGCAATGCTTTTAATTATTTTCCAAGGCTTAAGTTTATCTAAGAAAAGCTTCTTACCAAAAGGTTCAGCCACATCAAATACGCTAAAAGTAGGATCTAGTGCAACGACTACTCCCTCCATTGTCATCAATGACTTACCTAAAAGCGTTAACTCCGATGGGATTCGGATATTGTGACGGAATGCAATGAAAAATAAATCATTAATTGCTTCCCCAACGCTTACATCTTGCAAGGGAATATCATAATATTTATCGCGCATTTCCTCTACATCCGCCGTTAATTTTTTTATATCCACATTCTCAGGAATCATTCCTAAATCAGAAATAGCGCGGATGATTCCTTTCGTGCTTTTATTGCGAAGAGCGACCACAAAAGAGGCAAAATTCTTTTTCGTATAAGATGAAAGTTGTCCTACCATTCCAAAATCTAATAAAACGATTCTCCCATCCTGGAGTGCAAGAACATTTCCAGGATGAGGATCTGCATGGAAATGACCGACTTCTAAAATCTGGTAGAATATCGTGTATGCTAACCTTTCTGCAAGTAATTCACGATCGATTCCTGCTTCATCTAAGCGATTGTGATCAGATAACTTTATTCCCTCTATATAATCCATCGTCAATACTTTCTTTGTGGAATAATCCCAATAGACAGAGGGAATGACAACATAGCCCAACGATTTATTCTGCTCGAAAAAACGATCCATATTTCGTGCTTCTATACTATAATTAAGTTCAATAAGCAGCCCTTTTGCTAGTTCATCGACTATTTCACGAAGGCCATATTGCTTCGCCCATGCCCATGTATTTTCAGCTATTCTTGCTAAATCAGCTATTATTTCTAAATCAGTTTCGATGATTGCATGAATATTAGGACGTTGTATCTTTACAGCAACATTTGTCCCATCCTTAAGGATAGCTTTATGCACTTGACCAATGGACGCTGCGGCTAGAGGATCCTCAGAAAAATGCTTGAACAGGTGATCTACAGAATCACCTAATTCTTCTTCCAAAATCCGTACTGCCTCTCCATATGTAAACGGAGGTACTTGATCTTGCAAATCTTTTAGCTCATTAATGATTTCTGGAGGAATTAAGTCAGGACGTGTGCTGGCAATTTGTCCAAGCTTAATAAATGTTGTTCCAAGTTCTTCTAGAACTAAGCGGATGCGACGTCCCGTACTTTTAGGAGGATGTTCTTTATGAAAAAAAAACTTCTCCTCCAGTCCCATTTTATTAGAAAAGAAGCCTATTCCGTTTCGAGCGAGAATAGACGTGATTTTCCGATATCTTTTCATCTGTCTAATACGTTTACTTACACCCATTTACAAACCCACTTTATTCGTCGAGATTTTTTCTTTCTAATGCCTCTATTCTTTTTTCTAATTTCTTCACATCATCTAAAGTGGCTAACTTCATTTCTGCATATGCAGCATTAACCTTTTCTTTTGCAACTGTTTCCAGCTGGCCTTTCATTTCCTCTCCCTTTTGAATCAAGTGATTGATTAAATCCTTTGACTCATTTTTGCTTACTTCTCCTTTTTTCACTAACTCTTCTACTGTTTTCTCTACTTGTTCTTTACCAGCAATCGCTAAACCTAAACCTAAGGAAAGTGCTTTTTCAATTGTTGTTCTCATCTTTCAAAAAACCTCCTTATTTTCTTTTCTAGAATCTTTCATTTTCCCTCAGACAATTTTCTATTTGTGATTAAAGTAATCCAAATAACGTGTAAAGTCAAATCATACGGGAGTAATTTCAACGATAGTGCCAACATATTTATGATATGCTCATTAAAGTAAATAATGGTTACTTTTTCAAATATGTGAAGGTGTAATTTTGAAAAGAAAAGGCTGTTTTCTAAAGAATTGTTGTTTTTTCAATAGGAAAAAAGAATTAATAGGAAACAATTAGCAGCCGGAATACAGAAGACTCCTGTGGGATTAGCGAGACAGTCTGAGACCCCGGAGGCGAAGCTGAGGAGGCTTAAGCTTAGCCCCACGGAAAGCGAAGTGTATTCCGGCTGCGGGTAATCGCAACAAACTTTACGAAAACAGCCAAAGAAAAAGAAGATTGTATGTAGAACCGAATGTCTCTATTCTGAAATAACGTCTTAGCTCCAAACCTTTCCAACATTTTTCAAGTAAAAGCCCTCCCAATTTTATTCTTTTCCCTGTATGATAAGAAAGGCGTACTCTTGAGGCTTTGCCTGAGTGAATGTTTACAGAAAAAGAACGGAGTAAATAAATGAGTGCATCTATACCTTTCATTTCCCACTATGGGTACATTGCCATATTCGCTCTTTTTGCATTAAGTGGTCTTGGTATTCCTATACCAGATGAAGCATTATTAACCTTTGTAGGTTATCTTACTTCTATTTCCGTGATGAATTTTCTTCTTGCAGATATTATTTGCTTTATTGGTGCTCTAAGCGCCATGATTATTAATTACACTTTAGGAAGAAAAATAGGCAAACCATTCCTGCTTACACACGGAAAATGGATAAAGCTTACTCCTGCAAAATTAGAAAGAGTGGAAAAATGGTTTGATAAATATGGTCCATGGACAATTATCATTGCTAATTTCATACCCGGCGTTAGAAGATTGACCTCCTACTTTTCAGGTGTATCTGGCATGAATCTATCAAAATATATCCTTTTTGCCTCTATCGGTTCCTTCCTTTGGTGCCTGCTTTTTACTATTATTGGCTACTATATTGGAGTGCTTCCGTTTTAAACGGGAGCTTATTCTTTTAGGACTTAGTAGATGGATAATTCAACGATTCATACATATTCAGCCTAACTCCAATATCACAAATTCCCTTTTTCTAAAAATAAAAGGCAGCCCAACAAGGACTACCCACTTAAATATCGCTTAAACAAACAAATCTGATGATAAATAACGTTCCCCCGTATCTGGTGCTATGCAAAGCACTTTAGCTGTCGGAGGAAGTTCTTTTGCGATTTGCACAGCAAAATGCGCACTTGAAGCACCTGATGCACCTACAAAAATGCCTTCTTCTGCTGCAAGTCGTCTTGCCATTACTTCCGCATCGGGATCTTTAATTAGTAATATTTCATCAAAAATATCACGATTTAGAATCTTAGGAATGAATCCAGGGCCCGTTCCTGGAATTTTATGAGGACCTGGTTTTCCACCTGATAAAACTGGAGAACCGAATGGCTCTACTACATATATTTTTATACCAGGAATCATTTTCTTTAATTCTTCGCCGACTCCTGTAACCGTTCCACCTGTGCCAGCAGTCAATACCAGTGCATCTAACTTTCCATCAAAAGCTTCATTAATTTCCACAGCTGTCGTTCCACGATGGGCATCAGCATTGGCCGGATTTTCAAATTGCATTGGAATGAAGCTATCAGCAATATCACTTGCTAAACGATTCGCTTCATCAATCGCTCCTTGCATGCGTCTGCTTCCCGGTGTTAAATGAACCTCTGCCCCATATGCTTTTAAAATCTGCACTCGCTCTTTTGTTGCATTATCTGGCATCGTAATAATGCAACGGTATCCTTTCACTGCAGCTACCATTGCTATTCCTATCCCTGTGTTTCCTGATGTTGGTTCAATAATGGTACTTTTACCTGGAATAAGCTTGCCTTCTTTTTCTGCATTTTCAATCATATTTAAAGCGGCACGGTCTTTCACACTGCCACCAGGATTAAAAGATTCTAGCTTTATATACACTTCCGCCCCAATTTTTTCAGGGATTTTATTTAATTGAACAATTGGGGTATTGCCTATTAATTCAAGTACCGATTTGTAAAGCTTCATTTCTATATTCCTCCTATAATTCTCGAGCATATTCTTCAATCATACTGCTCATTTCTTCTACCCTAGCTGTGACTTTTTCTGCATAAGTAAAGTCCCCATAGCAATATGGGTATCTAAAATTGAACTTGTCGTTATTACATGTATAAAGTGTTGGTGATCGTTCCACCATATATTCCGAATAGTTTTTTGCCGATTCCTCACTATGTTCGACTAGATTGTTACTGACAATAAAGTCAATATAACCTGGTCCCATATTATAGCTCTGGATAATTGCCTCAAGATCGACCCCTTTTTTCTCGCCATACTTGTACATTTCAGCAAAATGAAAAACTCCTTGTTTTATACTTTCTGAAGGGTCTTCAATTGCATTTCTTTTCAGGCCTGCTGATTCAGAGGATTGCATCGGATCATTTCCTTTTCCATGACTTTCTTGATCCATTATTGCAAGTAATATTGGTGCTAGCTCCTCTGCATTTAACTCATTTGATTCTAGCTCATTTGAAATATCCGGTAAGTACTTCAATAATCTTTGTTCATTATTTTGTTTAATCGTACTACTAGTAAATAAATAGCCAAAATATATAACCATTATTAAAATAATAATGGTGTTCGTTGCTGATTTTCTTTTTTTCTTCATTCCTATCCCTCGTTGACGCTTAAAAATCAATTAAACGTTTCCTGATTTTTTACCGTTCCCTATACATTTATTCATTATACAAGAAACAATAGTGAATTTCATTCCTTGTGAAAAAGAACTTTTTCAAAATTGCTTTATATTGGGTTATACAAAAGCAAAAAAGACTTAGCTAATGCAACAAGCGCTAGCTAAGTCTAAATCATTTTTCGTGGATTCAAATTTTATTTTATTCCCATTAATTCTGAAGCGATTCCGGAAGAGCAGACCTTCCTGCCTCCATAAGTACTTTGTCTCTTCCTAAGAAAATGGACAAGATAATGATAAACACTCCCGTTCCTATTAATAACCATTCGATTTCCATGAAATCAGCAATTGGACCGAATATTAGCATTCCAATGGGCATCATAGAAGTAGAAATCATTCCCATTACACCGAAGACTCTTCCTAAAAATCCTTCTTCTATTTTTTCCTGCAATAAAACAGTGGTTGGCGTATTAAAGATTGGCATAGCCAAACCAAATATGGCCATGAAAACTAAATAGATCCAAAACATAGGAATAATCCCAAGTGCAAACGTACAAACTCCCATCATGCAGCTTGCAAGTGTCATTGTTTTTATTTTATTTTCAAAGCCGCCCCATGATGCAATGACGCCTCCCCCTATCATCATTCCAATGGAAAAGGCAATTTCTATTGCAGTTAATCGCCAGACATCCTCTCCAAAACTACGAGTAACCTGCAAAGGAGTCAAGAATGCTGCCGGCGCCATAAGCACGAAAAAAATCGCAAAAAAGAAAAAGAATTTTTTCAAAAAAGCATGATTATTTACATACTTCAGTCCTTCTTTAAAATCACTAAAATAACTAGTCGATTGGGTTTCCGTTGCCCTTTTATGTGCTGGAATCTTTAAAAAGGCAAGCAAGGTAATGATCGCAAGCACTGCTGTAACAACATCAATGAAAAAGATTGTTTCAATAGATGCAAATGTTAATAATGCAGCACTTACCATCGGTGAAATGAACATAATAATAGCTTGAATGCTCCCATTAACACCATTTACCTTTGTCAGCTTATCTTTTGGAACAATTTGGGGCAATATTGCCCCAACAGATGGTGTTTGAATCCCTGTTCCAAATGCTCGAACTGCTGCCATCACAAAGAGCAGCCAAATTGGATCATATCCTATTAAAAAGAGAATGGCCAACACCAACGTAGCAAAAGCAATAAGCCCATCTGATAACATAATTAGCCGTTTCCGGTTATAGCGATCTGCCCATACACCAGCTATTGGCGATAAAATAAAGGTTGGAAGAAACCCACATAAAATATAGATTGTCATCATTAAACCAGATTCTGTTGTTAGCGTTATATACCACATTATCGCATATTGGACGAGTGACGATCCAAACAAAGATATCGTCTGGCTACTAAGAAATAACACGATATTCCGATACCAATTTTCTTTATGATTAACTGTACTCATTCATAAACCTCACATTCATTTTGATTAGTTAGAATAAGTCTACCTATCTTTACTAAGGCGTAGAGAAAAGAGCGAAGATATGGTATTCTTCCCTCTTATTATTAACCATATATTCAGGTTTCCAATAAATAGACAGACGAATCCCATTTCTTCTTATAAGAAGAACATCCACGTATTTAATTAACGTTGAAAATTGGGAATCTTAATCTCATTGATGCTGTCAAAAGGAAAACCTCCGTTCATTACAAAATTCCATTTAATCTTAGCATACACTCAATATTGGATACAATCGTATAGAAGAGGTATTTTTCATTTATTATTCAAAATTTTTGTAAAACAAGTATGTATATATTAATTTATTCTGTTAAACCTACTTATTTTAAGCTGAAATTTGATTTTTTCAGCCATAACCACTCCCTTTTCAGCCTAAATTTGTTTTTTTCAGCCAAACTCACTCCCTTTTCAGCCTAAATTTGTTTTTTTCAGCCAAACTCACTCCCTTTTCAGCCTAAATTTGTTTTTTTCAGCCAAACTCACTCGCTTTTCAGCCAAATTTGTTTTTT